>CAZNET010000566.1:0-2014 GCA_964571885.1 uncultured Pirellulales bacterium | reverse complement strand
TCCTACCCCGAGATCGCCGACCAACTGGGGTGCAGCGAACTGGCGGCTCAGATGCTTTTTTACAGGGCCAAGCGCTCACTGAAAAAAAGACTTGCAAAAAGCGGATTCGGCAAAGGATCTTTGTTGATGGCCCTGATTTTGTTCGGCAAGATGACAGCGCCAAGCGAAGCGGCGGCGGCCAAGATCGCCATCACCGCAGGAACAATGAAAATCGGTTTGGGTGCCGCGGCAGCGGTAATCGTGACGAGCAAAAGCACGCTGGTGCCTATTGTTACCGCGGGCGTCATCGCGGCGGGGACGCTAACGGCCACATCGACCCTGAACCGGAACGCTGAAAAGAAAATAGGGGACACGAAAACCAGAACTTTCATCGTCGATAAGGTGCCGGCATCAAATCTGTCACATGATGAAAGCTGGTATTACTATCCTACCAATAGTGATATCGTCATGATGAGATTGCGAAATGCCGATCGCAAAAGTAAGTACACGTACTATCTGCACAATGAACAGGCCAATTATCTGTTCGATAGAAAAAACAATACGGTTTATATTACGAATTCGCGTATTTATAACCATGATCTGACCGTTAAAACATTGCCTTCGGATTATGATCGCGGACTGAAATCGGCTTTAGCATTCAGCAAACGAGGGGAATTGCTGGTTGTGGAAAAACCAAATGACGCAGGCGACGGTACTGTTGTTCAGGTTGTGAAACACGAAACCGCTCTGGGAGAGGATTCCTTTAAATACGACTGGCCCTCGGACACACAGGTGGTAGATGTGCGGGATATGATGCACAGGCGAGGCTGGACTTTTTTCACGGTCAACGGTCAAATCGACGGCCAAAAGATTGAAGGCAGGGGCGAAATACCCTTTGTTTATGGATCTTTTAATGAACATCGGCCTTGGTTGTCACTCAGAGTAAACGGCCGTCTTGTAAAAGATGCGGGTTTTACAGGTCTGAACCGTCCGTGGACCGGACTGCATACGATCGATGTGATTCGCAGAGATGCTGAAAAAAACCGCCTTCAGCACCGTATTATTCCGTTGAACAATACGGAAAAAGTGCAAATCGTTATAACCGACGGACGGGTAAAACTACTCTATACCGTCAATATGGAAAAAGATGTAATCGATAAAATCGTCTTTAATAAAAACAATCAAGAAATCGGCGAAATAAGATTCCAATATCTGAAGGATATGGACGAAGCTGACACCGGGGCTTTTCGTAAACCAATATCCGTTGATAGCAGATGTATAAATGATGCAGGAATGGCATGGATCCTGAGGTTGGCAGATGATAATGAATTCAGGAGAGCTTGGTAAAATGTGTTTGTCTGAATCGGAAAAGATACCGCGGGGTAACAGGCATCATAAGTATAAGCTCGAAAAAAAGCTCGCGGAGGGAGAGAGATAGCTGAAAAAGGTGATCACTGATTTTATCTTTGTTCTCCCTTAAAGATTGTTTTTATTGGACGCCTTAAATGGTGTGATTGTCTGCTTTTTATAGATAAATCGATTATCACAAGCTTTCTGACACAAGCAGATATTATAATTGACAAATCATATTTAACTTGTTATAATATGGTAGTTTATGGGGCTATGGTGTGACTTTTTCATCAAAAACATTTTTACTGTTCTTTTTTATGGTGATCCTTACCGCGGTTTCTTCTCCGGCGACGGACTATCATGTTGACGGTGTCAGCGGCAGCGATAACAACAGCGGTTTGTCCAGGGAACAGGCATTCGCGACCATACAAACGGGAATCGATAACGCCGATGACGGTGACAGGGTTCTTGTCTGGCCGGATATTTATAAAGAAACCCAAACCGACGGGATCAATTTTCTCGGAAAAGCAATTACGGTAACCAGTGCCGAAGAACCTGCGGTGCTGGAGGTATCGAATTATTACGCTGTCTCGTTCGTCAACGGCGAAGGACCCAACAGTGTTTTTAGTAATTTTATCATCAAAAACAGCTATACCGCTTTCATTTGTTTGTTTTCGGCCCCGAC
>CAZNET010000565.1:0-2017 GCA_964571885.1 uncultured Pirellulales bacterium | reverse complement strand
ACTCTCTTACATCACACACCCCAGTAATATCATCCCTATCCTCAATTAAACACATATTGCGAACAGACTTATCCAGGTAGCGAGGATCAAATAACTGATTGGGCAATATTAAATAAGCCTGTTTCATAATCACTCAATCATAACGAATTAATTTATGTTTACAACAGTTTTAGAATCGATACACTTATTCATGATTGATCGTATAGGATATTAATCTTAAAAATGGGTGAAAAATTGTCAAATACACTCGTTACCGGAGCAAGCGGTTATATTGGATCACAATTGATCCCGAAACTGATTGAAAAGCAATTTCATGTTTGTGCGATGGTTCGCGACAAAACAAGCATTCAAAAATATCCCTGGGCTGATCGAGTTGATATCACTGTCGGCGATGCACTAAACCCCGACTTACTTGCGGATGCTCTGGAAGGTATTGATACGGCTTATTATCTGATCCACAGCATGAAAGACAATAAGGATTTCGCGGAAAAAGACACATTGGCCGCGAAGAATTTCAGCCGGGTGGCCGTGAAAGCAAATGTAAAAAGGATAATTTACCTTGGCGGACTTGGTGGTCCGGATAAAAACCTTTCACCTCATTTGCGATCAAGGCATGAGGTTGGGAAAATTCTCGCAGGTTCAGAAATACCCGTCATCGAATTTCGGGCCTCGGTTGTTGTCGGTTCGGGCAGTATTTCTTTTGAGATGGTTCGGTATCTGACCGAACGGCTGCCGATCATGATCTGCCCCCGATGGCTTTTTACGAAAGTCCAGCCTATCGCGATAGATGATGTCCTTGCTTATCTCACCGAAGCAATGAAATTACATACATCACACATTATTGAGATCGGCGGAGCCGATGTATTGACCTACGGTGACATGATCAAGATCTACGCCAACGTGCGCGGATTGAAACGGCTTTTGATCCCGGTACCTGTTTTGACACCGCACCTCTCGTCCTACTGGATTCACTGGGTGACACCCATATCAGCTTCCTACGCGCATCCCCTGATCGAAGGATTGCGATGCGAAACGATTGTACATCATCCCGGTGCAAAAGAATTATTTCCGAACATTAAACCGATGGATTACGTAACTGCTGTTAAAAAAGCATTAATGGTTAAAAAACTAAACACATGAATTTAAACATAAAACGTGATTCATTACAAAAGGACCTTTTAAAGTGGTATAAGAAAAGCGCCCGCGACCTGCCGTGGCGAAAAACGAATGATCCTTACGCCATCTGGATCTCGGAGATCATGCTTCAGCAGACACAGGTCCGAACCGTCATCCCTTACTACCGAAAATTCCTCAAACGCCTGCCCACCGTCACCAAATGCGCCAGCGCTCGGCTCGATACGGTCCTGAAACTCTGGGAAGGATTGGGTTATTACACACGCGTGAGAAACATTCACAGAACCGCTAAAATTATTGTAAAGGATTTTCAAGGAAAACTTCCGAGATCGTCTGTTGAACTGAACAAGCTGCCCGGTATCGGCAGATATACCGCCAATGCGCTTGCCAGTATCGCCTTCGATGAAAACGTTCCTGTCGTTGACGGCAATGTTACCCGGGTACTGTGCCGGCTCTTTCGAATCAAAGAATATCCCAAGAAACCGACCCTGCAAAAAAAGCTCTGGGACATCGCAAGCCAGTTGTTACCTTCCCGCCAACCGGGAATGTTCAATCAGGCTATGATGGAACTTGGCGCGGTTATCTGTACGCCTGCCGATCCTTCATGTAACCACTGTCCGGTCAATCAATATTGTAAAGCGAATAAATATAACGAACAACTGAAGTTGCCCGCCAAACCGGTTTCCAAAAATATTCCTGTCAAAAAATCAATTGCGGTTGTCATTCATAAAGGCGAAAAATTGCTCATCACCAAGCGCAAAACCGAGGGCTTGCTCGGAGGACTTTGGGAACTGCCGCACTTCGAACACAAAAAAGAAAACATTAAAAAACAGGTAGCCAGGCAACCGCACCCGCCACAGAGGCAATTATAAAACCGACTCTC
>CAZNET010000564.1:0-2022 GCA_964571885.1 uncultured Pirellulales bacterium | reverse complement strand
CTCCCTCTTTACATCAACCGCCCATTGTCCGTCTTGGCGGTGAACCTGTCCGATTTTTTCAATCAATACGAATTTTGGCCATTTATTAATCGCCTTTTTGTCATATTTAACGATTTTTATCAAATTTTCATTTGATATTGAACCGGGGATTGTAACCGGTACTTTTAATTTTTCCAACAGGTTTTTTATTCTTTTTAATCTTTCTTTTGTGGAAATATTCATTTCAATCTCAATCATACCCGCCGCGACGATGCCGATAGCGACCGCTTCGCCGTGCAATAGCCGGTACCGGCTTGCGGATTCAACGGCGTGGCCTATTGTGTGACCGTAATTCAGCATTCTGCGCTGGTTTTTTTCGGTTGGATCGGCCTCGACGACCGAAGCCTTGATCTGACAATTTTGATATGCGATGTGTTCTAAAACACCTAAATCCCGTTTCAAAATGGGATCGATATTCTCCTCTAAAAATTCAAAATAATCTTCGCTTGCAATCAGAGCGTGTTTAACCGATTCGACCAGGCCGGCCCGGTATTGTCTTTCATCCAGTGTCAGCAGCGTTTTGACATCAATATAGACCGCTTCGGGCTGCCAGAACGCACCAAAGGCGTTTTTGCTGATACTCGAATCGACACCGGTTTTTCCGCCGACCCCTGAGTCCGCCTGGGCGACAGTGGTGGTTGGAATTTGTATAACCTCAATGCCGCGTTTAAAGACCGCTGCCGCAAAGCCCGCAATATCGCCGACGGTTCCCCCGCCGAGCGCGATAATAACAGAATCTCGGCCGAGTGATGCCTGTTCCATCGATTCAATAATCGTGATGACCGTGTTAATATTTTTAGATATCTCCCCGGGCGGGTCGATAATATAGGCCGGGATCGAATGCTCGCCGATAAACGTTTTTAAGTGGCCCGCATCCGCAAGATTTGTGTCGGTTACGATAAATGGAATTAGTTTAGGATAAGAATCTCTTATTATGTCGAGCAGCTTGTCAAGAAAGCCCGTGCCGATATAGATGTCGTAGTTGCTTTCGTCAGTCTTTGGGATTTTTACGGTTAATTTCTGCATCGTATCGATTTTCAGACATTTAATACGCAATGACGATGTGAGGATTATAATCTTTTAGTTTTTTCCTGCCTTTGAGAAAAGACAGCTCAATCAGGCAGGCGATGCCCGCGATTTCGCCGCCTGTTTTTTCAATCAGCTCACACGCCGCGGCCATGGTTCCTCCGGTTGCGAGTAAATCATCGATCATTAACACCTTGTCCCCTTGCTCGACTGCATCGGTATGGACTTCAAGACTGTCTTGGCCGTATTCGAGGTCATAGGTGATTACTTGTGTTTTATAGGGAAGTTTGCCTTTTTTACGGATGGGCACAAAACCGGCATTTAATTTCTCGGCTACGGCTGAGCCGAAAATGAATCCCCGTGCCTCGACCGCGGCGACATATTTGATACCCGCCGATTCAAACGGGGCGCTGAGCATGCCGATCGCAGAAGCGAACAGGTCAGGATCCCGCAACAGTGGTGTGATATCACGGAACAAAATACCTTTCTTTGGCCAATCCGGGATATCTCTGATATATTTTTTTAACTGTTCGGCTGTTATCTGCATCAATTTCATCCTGTCAAGATGACATAATCCAAATCGCCCCTATTATGCCGGTTTAAGAACAAAATGCAAGGAAAATTGAAAGATGGGGGGGGGTTGATCGATACCCTGAAAAATGTTAGATGAACATTAGTCCAGCGATTCGTCGTCGAGAGTGTCCATGCCCATGATGACGTTGTGCATAAAAACACGTCGGCCGGTGGGGGTGTCGTGTGCGGCATAGGTCATTTTCCTTTGCTTATCATAATAAGCGTACCATTCGTACTGTGACAGCCATTCATAATCCTCGTCATCGACCTCAGCATTCAGTCCGTTACCTAAAGGTATTTTTTTCATAGTTCGATTCTCCCTGAACGATCAGATATATATTTTGTCCATCATACGCGGAAAGGCTATTGTCTGACGGATGTGTT
>CAZNET010000563.1:0-2030 GCA_964571885.1 uncultured Pirellulales bacterium | reverse complement strand
GCCAGTTCCAGATCGGCTTGTTCGGTCCGCGTGGGAAGTCCTGTTGCCGGGCCGGGACGCTGAGCCAAATGTATCACCACCGGTGATTCGATCATGGCGGCCAGACTCACGCCTTCGGTCATCAGAGCAAAACCACCACCGCTGGTAGTAACCATAGCATTGGCGCCGGCATACCAGGCTCCAACGGCCATATTGATCGCGGCAATCTCATCCTCGGCCTGCTCGGCCACGATGTCGAAGTCATTCGCTCTTTTTGCCAGTTCGATTAACACACCTGTCGAGGGTGACATTGGATAAGACGAAATGAAATTGCAGCCGCCCGCAATAGCTCCCAGAGCAACGGCCTCAGCCCCGTTTACCAGTAAATGCTGTCCAACCGTTTTATCAGATTGCAAATTGACTTTTATGAAATCTTTTTGATTGATCCGGGATGCGATCTCTTGTCCCCGCGACGCAGCTTCAATATTTGCGGCAATGATCTCTTCGCTTTTTCTTGAAAACTGTTTTCTGAAATAATCCTCAACCCGTTTGGTATCAATATCAAGTAATCCTGTGATCACACCAACCGCCACGCTGTTGGAATAGAGTTTATTGCCGATATCTTTGGCAGTTTGGGCAAACGGAACCTGAACCGATTTCAAATCAGCATAATCATCCTCAATGCCGGTTTCGAGTAATATTAACGTATCAGATGAAATCCTATTTTTTAAATGGTTCCTGACACCTTTTTCAAGAACAACAAGAATATCAATACGATCAATATGGGCGCGCACTTGTTTTGAGGAAACTCGAATTTCCGTTGAATTCAGGCCCCCTCTGACCCGCGACATATATTCCTTTGTCGCAAAGACATGAAAGCCCGTGGATTTAAAAATTCTTGTCAAAACAAACTCAACAGTTTGTATTCCCTGTCCGGCCTGACCACATAAAACAATTGAACAGTCCAATAGCATTGCTACTCCGATCAACCTGTGTTATTAATGTGCTAAACTGAAAAGGTTAGTTTTCCATGTACGCATGCTGAAAATTATGCAGCAGCGATTTCAGTTTTTGTGTATTTTCCTGATCCGTGGTCTGTTTACATTTCATGCTATATACCATCATATGATGCAGCATTTCAAGTTTATTCAAATATTTTTCATGCGCATCCTTATCATCCGAAGCATCGACCGGCTTGATCCGCTGAGCCAGAAAATAATACGTTACAATCTCCGTGAATTGATCCGCATGCTCATCCTTATTATTAATCCAGCGAACGAGCTGATTGTAATCTATTTTATCACGTTTCGACATTTCGTTAATAGTATTCATGGACTTTTCAATGGTTCTGATATGCTCAGCCATCAATTCGAATCGGTCGGGATCGCCATAAATACCGCATGGAATCTGACAATGCGAATAAACCAGTGACGCCAAAGCAATTAAAGTCACTCCAATTGTTGCTGCGATTAGTTTTTTACGTTTCATCTTATACCCCTTTCAATAAATTAGTACTCTTCCAAATGAAAAAATTCAGCATCCTCAAGCCACTGCTGCGGTCTTGAGACAAATTCGACAATATTATCCAGCAGGAAATAATGCTTTTGCTCCTCCGCCGCCAGAAGGTTAAAGATTTTCTTCTGGGCCATATCCTCGACTTCATCCGCTTTTTCCTGATAAAAGCTTTTGGCCTGCTGTTCGATCTCTCTGGCTTTTTGATACATCTCAATTTCGGAAACGTTCAAATCAAATTTATCAGCGGCGTCACGCATTTTCTGGAACACCGCTTTGACGTTCACCAACAGCGCCGATTGAGCCAATTCAGGTTCGATATTTTCCTTTAATTGAGTCACGACCTGAATGTGTTTTGCTTCTTCGTCGGCCAGCATCAACATAATATTCCGAAGTCCTTTATGACCGGTTTTTTGAGCGAGTGTTCTGTAATAATTTTCACTCAGTTTTTCTTTTTCAATGGCAAAATCAAAAATATTCATAATCACATCCTAACTATTTGTGTTATCAATTAATACTCAACGGTCTCCATTTTCGTC
>CAZNET010000562.1:0-2035 GCA_964571885.1 uncultured Pirellulales bacterium | reverse complement strand
TTCCGATCTCGCATGTCCTCAAAATGTTTTCGATAATATTCCATTAAGATCTTATCGCGAAGACCTGTTGTATTGAGAAATTTATCGAATACATCTGTCGTAACGCAAAGCGACTTGGGCACCTTAAGCCCCCTGGCAGCCATTTTGGCCACGGCGGCCGCCTTGGGTCCCACGACATCTGTTTTGCTGTCGTCTATCTGCGATAATTTTAAAGTTAAACGAATCACTTTAAATGAATCTCAGTGACATGCTGAAATCTTTCGACAATATAATACGAACGGACATCAAGTCCAATAAAGGCACAGGTCGGAGAAGCAAAAAATGACCCCAAATGCGGATGCTTGCCTAAATACAGCTTTACCAGCCTGCTGTTTTTGTTCTTGCTGAGGATCCTTACCGTTCCGAGAACAGTGACGCCGATCGCTCTTCTGAAATCTGCCGTCTTATTCGATCGGTTATCAATAAAAAAAGAAACATTCGCGTTGGAGGTCAGGTTGGCATATTTCCGCGTCGATCGAGGAGTGGCAAAAACGATCTGACGCAGATCATCGGTACTGGCAAACGCAAGCAGACTCGTATAGGGATGTTCGTCCTGCTGAGTGGCCAGGACCCCAAGTTTCTGTGAACTGAAAAGCTCGTTAAGTCTGTCGGCAAACGGCGGATCAATCTTCAATTTCCTGCTCCTGTTACGACATTTAGCAATGGCCTCGCTATAATTTCATCGGCTTGCAGAGACTTTCCGCCGAGTGGGCTGTTCGACCGCAGAAATAACACTTATATCTCGGCTGTTCGACCAGGTCCTTGTATTCTTCTTCGTTGTCAACATGGTAGCCGTAAGAAACGAAGTAGCAAAGGTGTTTGGTGTGTTCATCGCTTTTGCAGGCCTGATTATCTTTTGAATGCTCTGAACTCATAATTTATTCCTTAAATTCTTTATGTTATTCAACTGTTCCGGAAAAAACAACAAATTTCTTCCTGTTTTATTTTGTCCAGAGTAACCAGAACATTGAATTCTAAAAAATTACTTTTTTCAATGAGCATAAAAAGGCTATGCATTACCTGATTTGGCTTATCCAAACCAGATCGGGCTCGACCACGCCAATTCATCGTCCTCGCAATGGATTCTGACGTAATACCACAGAGGAGTTCGAACCAGCGGATTCTCACCGGTCCATGCTATATCGATATTGTTCGAATTTGGTTTCGTTCGATGGAGGATTTGGTTATTTCTGAAAATGACCAATTCTTTTATTGGACTTAAAGCATGGGCCTTAACGACAAATGGTATCGATTCATGGTCAAACTTAACTTTATCACCCATCATGGCCGAGCCGGAGGCAAAAAACAGAGACATTTTTCTCCCGCTGGTCCCGAAGGTGTGCCTTGCCTGGATCGCCTCAAAGATACTTTTTCGAGTTAGTTCTTTTGCCCAGACACCGGCCTTGCCCCAGCCGCCGCGATGATCGGGACTGGCGATCACGCCGATGATGATTCCCCGGGCCCAGGCATCCTGTAAATAATTACCGGCAAACGGACAAAACTTACGTGCCCGCCGCGGACACCCGAGATACTCGTACGATCCCCTCGCCTGAAAGATCTCCGCCACCGGCTGTAATTGTTCATCGTGCTCGCTCCATGTCACCGGCACGTTCCATCCCATATCCGCCAACTGATGCGGAATGAACAGACACTTAACATTTTCTGCCTGCAGTGTTTTCCAGAGTTCCGTCGGCCGGGTGTCACCGGCTTTGTAAAATGTGCTGTAATAAGGATCAAGATGGATTATGTTGCGATGACCGTAACGCCCATACCGCGGCTCTTCATCAGAAGGAGCAACTTTATCCGAGGTACAGATCGATATCGTCGAATGCGAATGCAGATCACCGATATAACAATTTAGTTTGCTTTCGGCATGTTCCACTAGTTGACGCTTAAACCCGGCTCCACATAGACTACGTGCTTTGGCGAGTGAAAAAGACGTCAAAGGCGGCGAAAACGGCTCGGTCTCAAGCGGGCCGGGCTCGGGCAGTGAAAA
>CAZNET010000561.1:0-2036 GCA_964571885.1 uncultured Pirellulales bacterium | reverse complement strand
ACAACCCGCGTTGATCTCCGGCAGCAGCACCGTTTTATCAGGCGATAAAATCGCTGCGGTTTCAGCCATAAACAGTACGCCGCAGAAGACAATGACCTCGGTGTCTGTTTGAGAGGCTTTGATGCTCAATCCCAGTGAATCGCCTGTGAAATCAGCCAGATCCTGTATTTCTGCCGGCTGATAATTATGGGCCAGGATCACGGCGTTTTTATCTTTTTTGAGACGCTGAATTTTTTCAATGATGTCATTCACTTCCGGTCTCCAAAACTTTTTTTTTCTTTTTTCTATAAACCAGTTCCGCGGTTTCAGAAGTTACCGTTATGCCGGGGGGGACAGGTTCTTTGATCCAGGTGTTGCCGCCGATAACTGCGTCTTTACCGATCACAATATCACCGAGAATCGTCGCTTCGGCGTAGATGGTGACATTATCTTCTATGGTCGGATGACGCTTACCGCCTTTAATGATCCTGCCGCGGGCGTCCTTGGGAAAGCTCAGCGCGCCGAGCGTGGTTCCCTGGTAAATTTTAACATTGTTGCCGATTATCGTAGTTTCTCCGATCACCACGCCGGTACCGTGGTCGATAAAGAAATTTTTTCCGATTTTCGCGCCCGGATGAATATCGATCCCTGTTTTGGCATGCGCACATTCGGTCATAATCCTCGGAATCAAAGGGACTTTTTTCAAATAAAGTTCATGAGCGATACGATAGGTTGCAATGGCGATAATACACGGATAGCTCAATACGATTTCCTCATGTGTTTGCGCCGCCGGATCACCGTCAAACGCCGCAGAGACATCGCCTTTGAGCAGTTCCCGGATTTTGGGTAATTTGTTAAGAAGATGTTGAGTGGCTTCCTCGGCCATTCGTTCGCAGTCCCGAGTGTCGCATTGTTTCATTCGGCAGCGATATTTGAAAGCGCGCTCGATCTGTTCGGATAATTCCGTATAGACATGGCAAAGCAGATCGATCACGTTATAATTAATGTTAGATTTCGTGACCGATCGCTTTCCCGTATAACCGGGAAATAAAATTTCGGTTAATAAATCCAGAATTTCATAAATTCGGTCGCGTACCGGCAGATTGGAGACATCAATAAAATTGATCCCCAGATCGCCTTCGTAGGTGGCTGAGATCTTTCTAACAAGATTTTCCAGTTTTTCATTCGTGAGCCGTTCGTTATTCATTATTAATTTCCTGAACGCTTAGTTTTTAATGTGAGAATACATTTCCGTTGAGATGTATCTCTCGCCGGTGTCACAAATAAATGTGATAATTGTTTTGTCTTTGTTTTCAGGCCTTTTGGCTACCTGCAGGGCTGTCCAGACATTAGCGCCTGCGCTGATACCCGCTAAAATGCCTTCTTTTGCCGCGAGGTCGCGAGCGGTTTGAACGGCATCGTCATTTGATACCTGAATGATTTCATCGATCAAATCGGTATTGAGGATATCGGGTACAAAACCGGCCCCGATACCTTGTATTTTATGCGGTCCCGGTTTGCCGCCGGAGAGTACCGGTGAATCTTTTGGTTCGGCGGCGATCAGTTGAAGATTTGGATTTTTCTTTTTCAGGTTTTCGCCGCATCCGGTAATGGTTCCTCCGGTGCCGACGCCGGCGACAAGAATATCGACTTTTCCGTCGGTATCACTCCAAATCTCTTCCGCGGTTGTTTCTCTATGAATTTTGGGATTGGCCGGATTCTTGAACTGCTGCGGCATGAACGCGTTTTCGGTTTGGCTTATAATTTCTTCCGCTTTTCGGACGGCTCCGGTCATGCCGTCCTCAGCGGGAGTTAAAATGATCTCTGCGCCGAAGAGTTGAAGCAGTTTGCGTCTTTCGATGCTCATGGACTCGGGCATAGTCAGGATTAATTTATACCCTCTGGCAGCACAGACAAATGCCAGCCCGATCCCTGTATTACCGCTGGTTGGTTCGATGATCGTCGTTTGCTTATTTATCGAACCGTCTCGTTCTCCCGCCTTGATCATTGACAACGCGATACGGTCTTTAACGCTGTGACAGGGATTGAAAGATTCA
>CAZNET010000560.1:0-2036 GCA_964571885.1 uncultured Pirellulales bacterium | reverse complement strand
ACGATTTTCGCCAAGGTCAGTGCACCCAAGTCTATGACTTCCTGAATTTGTTCAAGAGAAGCCGATTTGGTAACAACGACAAGTTTAATTTTAGAGCTTTCTCGACCGATACGTGCGCAAATCGACTCAATATTTTCCTTAACCTGTTCAATTCTGTCCTTAATTTTTGTCATGTTGCGGCTCAAAAACAATTTTGAAATCAATATCCTATTCAATTTACACATTTTTTGCCGATAGTAAATAAAAATACGATATTTTATACTGCGGCTACGGGTAATTGCTGATTTTATTTAAAATATAATCGAATTTCAAATACATGTAAAAAATAGGATTTTTTCTTGAAAAAATCCTTAAAAAACGTTATACTTGTAGTGTTAAGGCAACTTAATGTAGGGCTGGTTAGCAGTACATTTTGATTTTTTTCTTTGACATCATTCCAGCATCCATTAAAATTGCTTTTTGTATTTCAGGAGAATTAAACCGGAGTTTTTCCGGCTTATATAGACCTCGGCGAGGCAGCGTGGCTCACCGGTTCCCCCCCCAGCCGGTCCCACCACCTCGCCTATTTTTTTAAGCTGAATTAAAAAAGTAAAACCCACTGTATCGGTGTGCAAGCAAATAAGATCGCTACAATGCTGAATTCCGGTTCCATTGGGATGGATTGTAATAAAAATTTAGGCTCTTCCGCAAATTAACAATAATCAACAATCAATAATCATTTATTGGCCTTTGATCTGCACAAAGACTTTTCGGTTTCTCGGGCCGTCAAATTCACAGAAGTAGATCCCCTGCCAGGTGCCGAGTTTGAGTTTGCCTTTGGAAAGGATGATCTGTTCGCTGCAGCCGACGAGCGAGCTTTTGCAGTGGGCGTCGGAATTGCCCTCGGCGTGACGATAGCCGGGATTGTTGTGGGGCAGCAGTTCGGACAGCGACAAGAGGATGTCGTGAACCACGGAAGGATCGGCGTTTTCATTGATCGTGATCGCCGCGGTGGTATGGGGACAATAAACGACCACATCGCCGTCGCTGATCTGTGATTCCTTGACAGCCGAGCGGACCTGGCTGGTGATATCGACTAACTGATTGCGGTCACGGGTACTGACGGAAAATTCCATTTCGACAACGTTCATAAGTCACCTCTTACATTTGTTCGACAACTTCAATACCTAATAAATTCTTCAAACCGTGCTTGATCGTTCGGGCGGTCAGGTCGCATAACAGCAGCCGGGTCGGCCTTTGTTCCGACGACGCCTGCAGGACCGGACAATTGGTATAAAACGCGCTGAATTTCTGCGACAACTCATACAGGTAATTGGTAAGGTAATTGCATCTGTAGTCAACAACCGCCGACTCGATCGCCTCGCCGTAACGCACGATATGCTTGGCCAGATCCAGTTCCCACGATTCGGTCAGGTTCAGCTTTTTAATGCCGTTCAATTCGGCTTCGATATCGACGCCTTTCTCCTGAGCTTTTCGCTCGATGGATTTAATGCGGGCATACGCGTACTGCATATACGGTGCGGTGTTGCCGTCCATCGCGAGCATCTTATCGAAGCTGAAAATGTAATCGCTGGTGCGGTTGTTCGAATAGTCGGCGTATTTGACCGCGCCGATACCGACCGCTCTGGCGATTCTGTCTTTTTTCTCTTGCGGCAAATTGGGGTTCTTTTCTTCAATAATTCCCTTTGCCCGCTCGACCGCTTCGTCTAGCAGGTTTTTTAGCTTTACCGTGTCACCCGAACGCGTTTTGAAGGGTTTGCCGTCTTCGCCCAATACCGTGCCGAAGGTCACGTGCGCCAGTTCGGTATCGTCACTGACCCAGTCTGCCAGCCTTGCGGTCGCGAATACCATCTCAAAATGCAGCGCCTGACGGGCATCGGTGACATAAATAATTTGATCCGCCTTCAGCTCGCTGATACGGTAGTGGATCGCCGCCAGGTCCGTCGTCGCGTAAAGAAAGGCGCCATCGCTTTTTTGAACGATCAGCGGCAAAGGCTCACCTTCTTTATTCTTAAAACCTTCCGGAAAAACACACA
>CAZNET010000559.1:0-2036 GCA_964571885.1 uncultured Pirellulales bacterium | reverse complement strand
TCCCTGTAAATTTAGTGCCCTGAAAACCGCCCGAAGAAGAAGTATCCGGTGCAATGACGGCGGTTCTGTAGGTGTAGCCTGCCATGTTGATGTCGTTTATCATGAGGAAGCATTTGTTATAGTCTTCGACGTGGTTACGGATATCATTCAAATCCGCCGGGGTGCCGATCAGGTAGGGATCGTTGGGCTCGCCCGTGCCGCCGGAGTATCTTGCGAAAGCGGTAGAGGTTAAGAGTAATACTGTGACCAGGATAATCGGTGGGGCAAGCCCCACCCTACCGGAGAAATGCTTTGTTTTCATAACGTTTATCTCCAAAATAAAATCGTCGTTTACCGCTCGTCTCTAGTCGCTCGAAAAGAACGCAAACAAGCGAATCCTGATAACCGAATTAAAAATCAAAGAGCAATATTGCGGAATCCCGCAAGCGGGATAACCAATTCTAAAAGATCCCTCGGCTCACTGCGTTCGCTCGGGATGACAGTGGTCATGCGTTGGCTCGGGATGACAGTAGTCATGCGTTCGCTCGGGATGACAGTGGTCATGCGTTGGCTCGGGATGACAGTGGTCATGCGTTCGCTCGGGATGACAGTGGTCATGCGTTCGCTCGGGATGACAGTAGTCATGCGTTCGCCCGGGATGACAGTAGTCATGCGTTCGCTCGGGATGACAGTGGTCATGCGTTCGCTCGGGATGACAGTGGTCATGCGTTAGCCCGGGATGACAGTGGTGGCGCGTTCGCCCGGGATGACAGTATGCGTCTGATCGTGTAAAAAGTCCCAATGTCATTTCGACCGAGCAAAGCGAGCGGAGAAATCTATTGAAACAGGAACTTCCTGATAATCAGATAGCTTCCCGATATATCAACATGGGAACCCCGAGATGACCTTTTGCGGATTATTCAATTTTCAAAATACTGGATTCCCGCCTCCGCGGGAATGACAACAGAAACTCCAGACTCCTGTTTTCTGTTTTCTGTTATTACAAATTGTCCGGGCGTAAAAGGATGATGTTCCTCCCACGTTGGTTTTTAGTTTACCCGGGCGGCTGTTAGATGTCAAGTGAAAAATTGCAAAAATTTAAAAAATAAGTGAAAAAGTTCAATACCCATAAAAGCACAACGAAAAAGGAGAGTGGGCCCATATTTCCCTTCCCTTCTTTTTACTTTTCTTTTTATTTTCCTTTCTTTTATTTGGCATTGGTCACGCATTGCACGGCTAATGCCCGGTGCAGTGCATGGAGCATGCGTCAAGCACAGACTGAAACTCCCGTAAGTTACTTGTATACCAATAATTTATGAAGTCAGGCATTGTAAACGTCTTCAATCCGGCTGGTTTTGACTTAAAAGGCGGTCAGGATCGGGATGGAAGTTTTTTTGATTAAAGTCACATTAATTTTCAAAAAAAATTGACAAAATTTCGGGATTGGTTACAATACTGGTTTTTCTAAACTGGAGTTTCTCTATGAAGAGCTATATGGCAAAGGCCGAGACGGTCGATCAAAAATGGGTATTAGTCGATGCCGCCGACGCGGTGCTGGGAAGATTAGCGTGCAGGATCGCTCCGATCCTGATGGGCAAACACAAACCGACCTATACGCCGCATGTCGATACGGGCGATTATGTCGTGGTCGTCAACGCCGAGAAGATACGCATGACCGGCAAGAAACAATATACCAAGCAATACGATTACTATACCCATTTTCCCGGCGGCCACAAGTATGTCAGCTTCGAAGAAATGATGGCGAAAAAGCCTGAAAAGGTCATCGAGCTGGCGGTCCGCAGGATGCTGCCGAAGAACAAGCTCGGCAAAAAGATGCTGAAAAAACTGAAGGTTTACCGCGGATCTGAGCACGAACATCAGGCTCAGACGCCCGAAAAGATTGAATTGTCTTAATCAACATAAGGACTGGATATGACTGAAATGCAAAACGAAAACACTCAAACCGGCGAAAGCCTGGATATCGGAGCAACGACTCAGGAACAGGAACAGCAGGACCAGACACAGGTTGAGACCAAGCCGGCAAAAAAATCCGAACC
>CAZNET010000558.1:0-2039 GCA_964571885.1 uncultured Pirellulales bacterium | reverse complement strand
GTTATCCGTAGTAAAGTGATTACGATGTGCACAAAAGACTCTGCGCGCATACAGCTTTTTTAAGACATTTCACGGCGGACCTCTTGTAAAAAACTCGAAGATATATGAATTTTTTGGGAATTGACTTATAATGATCACTATGAATCGAGATCCTCTCATCTCTTTCAGTATAGACTTGAAAATGCGGAACATGTTCAGGCCGTTGTTTCGGCTTTTCGGGGAATATGTGCTTGAAAGAACGTACATCACTATCTCCTCCCGGTTAAGTTACACAATTAATAACTGCAAAAACCCGTGAATTGATTTAATGTACGAACACTCAAACCGCTTAAGCATGAAATGATACTCTTATTCATTTTTCTTACCTCCGGAAATAATATTCTTCGCCCTGCAATTTTAACCTTTTAGTTTTTTAAAATTCTTAAAAATTAAAATATCAAACTAACCTGTACGCTCAAAAGCCGATATAGGCAATATGCTTAATTTGCATCCGTAATTAACTGTTTTTTCATTAATCAAAGTCAGATGTTTTTCTGAAATTAACGAAGTGTATAATTTCATATTTTTCACCGGTATATCCACACTATTGATGATTCTGATTATAATTATTCTCTATAAAATCTAAAAATTCGATCTTAAAACACTCAAAGGAGGGTATTGCTGCATGCAAACCCCGCTTGTTAAATTTGCTGCTGGACGAATTCGGTTATATCGATTCGAAGGTCATGCAATCCGGTTTCTGTTCATGATAAGAAACGTTAATTTCCGGTGCGTCGCATTCGAATTGCTTATTGAATTTACAGTTTGAGACCTTGCAGGCGCCAACACCGGCTAATTCATTGGCATCTCCTCCGTTAGCTGATGATTGACAAAATGTATTGCACATCGGATCGTCGCCTTCACCGACCGTAATCGCTAAGGCATGACAATGGTTATCCGTATTATAGACACAATCACTTACAACGCACTTGTTCACTTTCGCCATTTTCCTCATTAACCTTGCCTTTCTTTTTATAATGTCAAATAATATTCTCTAATTCACATTGTAAGTTTATGATGCTTTTTTGTTGTTCGATTTTTTCTTTTCGATTTGGTCATATATTTCTTTTCGATGAACGGAGATGGTTTTTGGTGCCTTTATTCCAAGACGGACCTTATTGCCCCGCACATCAACAACAAGAACCTCTACATCTTCACCGATCATGATTGATTCCGCTTTTTGTCGGCTTAATACCAACATTTACAAATTCCTTTCTCGCTGGACGAAACATCCTGCTGTCTAAAATTGTCGTTTCTAAAAAACGCTTATATATTTACGCAGCATTCTGCGTTAAAATTCAGCCAGGCTCGTTTGCGGCACAGTGAGTCGGCTTGAGCCTGGCTTCGGAGTAGGGTGCTGAATGATTGCTGGTCCACACTTTTTAATTGTCAAATAAACTATTGTTAAATATGAATTTATAAAATTTCTGCACAGCCTGAATTTCAAACACGGATTGAATATATCGAAGCGGCATAAAACTCGATATAGGCAAAATCCCTAAAATCGCTACGTATTCACCTCAATTACTCGGCGAACTGCAACAAGGCGGCATGGGCGCTGAAACCGGCTCCGAAGGATAGTGCGCAGCACAATTGGCCGGGACGGATCTTCGCATTATCGAGAATGCTGTTTAAAGCGAAAAGAACCGATGGCGAAGACATATTACCGTGGGTTTTGAAAAGGTTGAGGGAATAGCTGATATGATGGTCGGACAATTTGAGGTTTTTCTGTACCTGTTCAAGAACCGCTGTGCCGCCGGGATGGATCGCCCAATAGTGAATGTCTTCAATCGAGAGGTTGTTTTTATCGAGGAGCTTCATAGTGACATCACAGATTGTCTTGGCTCCAATAACGGGGACACGCCGGCTGAGGACATTTCTGAGTTTACCCTGATCACTGACGTATCTCAATGCTTTTCTGTGCTTCGGAAAAATACCGGTCTGAAAATCAAGCAGTGTCACCAAGGATTTCAGGGATTTACGCAGCGGTTCGACCACAG
>CAZNET010000557.1:0-2039 GCA_964571885.1 uncultured Pirellulales bacterium | reverse complement strand
ATTTTTCGTTGCTATACATCTCCGCTGTCTGTGCGATACGAACCGCCAGGTTGGGATCTGTATTGAAAGCAGCAATCAAGTCATCAGTCTCTGATGTGGCATCCGCTATATTGTTTGCACGTGTATACAAAACGATCAATTTGATTCGCGATTGCATCGCAGATTCTGACGAAGGATAATTCGTTTTTACATTATTGTGTAACGCTATGGCATTACTGAATTTACCTGATAATTCATATCTTTGAGCTATGGCGGTGAGAACCTTGGGTAAGTCAGGTTTGCCGGATAAATCAGTATTAATGCGTTGACTGTGTTTTGCGCCTCTGTCTCGTTATCGATGTCTATCAGGCTGGCAAGGTTTTTGGCAGCTTTTTCTGAATTAATTGTATTAGGAAAATCTTTTATAACCCGGCTGCACAGTGTTTTGGCCGCCTCATAGTCACCATAGCTTGTATAACCTTCGGCCTGAACGGTTGCCGCATCGGGGCTTTCAGGATAAGTATCAATGATTAGCTGTCCCAGCGCTTCAGCATAACTTTCATAATCGTGTTTGTCATATGTTGTTGCTATGTGCCGTAAAGCCTGCGGCATATATGGATTGCCGGAATTTTCAACAAACATCTGATCACATAACTGCTGGGCTTTATTCGGATCATTGAAGTGGATGAACGAAAGAATATCCACTTTTTTTACATCGAGCAGTACTTTTTGATAGTAATCGCTTTCCGGATACCATTTGACGATCTGCTTAAATAAAATCTTTGCCTTTTCGTAATCAGCTTGATACTGAAGTTCCCCTGCCATTGTATCCAGCAAATCCGCCATGAACGGGTGAGTTATATGATCTTTTACTGTTTTTTCGACCGCCTGCTCTAACTCTTCTTGATCTTTGGAAGAGAGATAATACTGAAAAATCCTTCTCATGGAATACTTAGCAAATTTAGAATCCGGGTAATCGCTCATCAACTGATTAAATAAAGGAATTGCATTCTCACAATTACCCTGCATCATATACCTCTGAGCCGTGTCGTACTGACTTTGAACATCAGCAAAACCGACAACAAATAAAACAAGAAATAAAATTACAAAAATAAATACTCTTGACGTGTTCATGTTGGCCTCCGTTTTGTCTGAAAATAAGCGCATATCCTTCCTGTCTTGTGTAAAGAGATTCTTTGTTCCCTGTCCACAATTACTCTAAACCACTTGCTGCTCAATATATAGAACAGCTTATCTATTCAATAGAAGAAAATGAAAATCAGATATGCTTTCTGATGTTGCCCCCGGCTTCCTAGTCGCAATCCATTAATCATTCACCTCTAATTGTACCCAAATTTTTTTAACTAGCTCCTATGTCAAAATTGAAAGTAAATTGCAGGAATAGTTTTGTCAAGAATTTTTATTGAGAATTTTAAAATTATTTTTCAAGTTTTTTGAAAGATGACACAAGATGAGAAATAACATGTAGTTATTGTGCTGAACTAACCAATAAAATTTTTATTAAAACAATTTACAAGTGGAAGGGACTGGGTTAATTGGGAGAAAGAGGGAGAAGCGAGGAGAGAAAGCACCCAGTCCCTATGCGAGATAAGAACATACTATTGAAACCCAAAAATAGCCAAATGAAATCCTTCCTTTTTTTCATTAAAATGTGAAATTAGTGCCGCACGCTTTCACAATTTATATGTTAATTAAACATACTCGGGATGAATCGTCAATGAAAAAATGTCAGTTTGTCGCAAGTTTTTCTAAAATCGTATGAATCTGATGTGATGATACGAGAAAAAGGCAAGGTCCCGTGAATATAGAGAGCGAGAACGAAAACGCTTTGTAATATTTGATTTAATCTTTACAGCCCATGAAATCTTTTTTTTAGAGAGCATAACGCCAATTGAAAAGATTCGGGTATGTAGTGGTGATAAAATGCTTAAAAAAGATGACGGGCCTCTATTAAAATGTTTTACGACTGGAAAGGTACTCCTTCAAACTCGCTTTTAGGTTAAAATATTAGCTATGCCGGCAATTATGCCCGGCTTATT
>CAZNET010000556.1:1500-2044 GCA_964571885.1 uncultured Pirellulales bacterium | reverse complement strand
CCCATGCTCTAACCAGCTGAGCTACGCCGCCAGGTTCTTTTATAGTAAGACCTTAGCCTCAAAGTTCAAGTCTATTTAAATCGTCTCAATATAATTTTCGTAATTATAGTAAAAAGCAATAATTTATCAACCGCAAAAGCAGAATTTTCCAGTTAAATACCTTACTTATAAACCTTTACGGCTTATTTCGAACATCGTAAATCACCTCATAATTAAACAGTTGAATAATGATAATCTCAGAGAATATATTATTGACAGAATATATCAAAAGTCGGTAAAATTATTATTGATCTTTTTTAGGAGAATCAAAATGGATATCAAAAAACATGCAGTTTTCTGTTTGGTGCTGGCACTGATTACATTGATGTTGGTCGGTTGCGGCAAAAAAGCCGATGAATCAAAGCCGGTCAGTGAAGTCAAAGCCGAGGCCGAAGCGATGAGCATGGAAAAACTGCGGTCGATGGCAATGTCATACAAAGATGCCATTGCAGCCAAACAGGACGACGTCGAAAAACTCGCCGCGAAGATCAAGGAGATCCCGGTC
>CAZNET010000556.1:0-1490 GCA_964571885.1 uncultured Pirellulales bacterium | reverse complement strand
CTGAAATGATGGGCGAAGAAGCCAAGGCGCTCAAAGCCGATATGGATGAACTCAACAAATCGGTTTCAGCTTTGAGAGAGCGGTTCCAGGTTTATTACGACAAGCTCAAAGAAAAAGGCGGCGACCTGTCAGGATTGAGTCTATAACCGATTTTGCATACGCGAAACAAAAGAACAATATAAACAGAACCGGCTGGTGGATTGTTCGGTTACACCTGGTCATCCGGCGTGTGTGAAAAAATAATACCGGAAAGCGGATTTTTTATTGATTTTTAGAAAAGAAATGGTTATAATATATTTATGGCTGGGCAGGATTTCTCTTTTTCCCTCCTCTCTCTTTCTCCACGACCTCCCAGCCTTTTTTCTTAACAGGTCATAGTATTCAAACCTCTGTAAATGATATTCAGGCTTGATTTCCGGGCCGCTTTGTGGTATAATGATTTATTGGAATTTTTTATTTGGGGCTGGTATGGTGAACATAGGCCGAATTAAAAACACCATTTTGATTTTTTTATTTTCTATGCTGGTTTTCGATCTTTGCGCCGGCGGCACGTTTATTCGCGAAGTCTGGAACACTATAACCGGAGACAGTATATCATACCTAACCCAGGACCCAGGATATCCCGATAATCCGGATTTCACCGAGGCATTGAGCCTGTTTGAGGGGCCGGTGGATATCGCGAGCAATTACGGCACACGGATTCGCGGCTACATCAAACCGCCTGCAAGCGGTGAATATCGATTCTATCTGTCAGGGGACAATGAATGCAAACTGTATCTGAGCAGTGACGATAAAGAAGTAAACAAAGAACAGATCGCGCGGGTGCCGGGCTGGACCTTTCCCCAGGAATGGGATAAGTATGAATCGCAGCAATCCGATCTCATCTTTCTGGATGCAAACAACATCTATTATATTGAGGCGTTACACAAAGAGGGTTTGGGCGGTGACTCGATCACCGCGGCATGGGAAGGGCCGGGCATCAGTTTTCAGATCATCGAGCCTTTCGGCTTATGGCTGGAGCCGGAAGATGACGCGGTTAATGTTGCAGCGGATGTCACCTTAATATGGCTTGAAAGCAGTTTTGCCGACACCTATGACTTTTATTTTGGTTCGGACTTTTCAGATTTGCACGCTGCGAACCGGACCAGTCATCCCGGCGCGGTGTATGCCAACCTGGATGTCAATTCTTTTGATTTAACCGATCTTCCTGAGGGCAATCTCTATTACTGGCGGGTCGATGAAGTAAACGATCCGAACGAGATCATTAAGGGCAAGGTGTTTACTTTTCGTGTGGAATATCCGTTGATCGTTTCGAATCAGTTTTATATTTCGCCGAATGGTGATGACGGTAATTTAGGAAGCGAACAATCACCGTTCAAAACGCTGGAACGGGCACGTGACGCGATCCGTCTGATGAAACTAAATGACGCTCTGCCGACCGGCCGCATTACCGTTTATCTCAAGGGCGGAAACTATCGCCGATTTGAACC
>CAZNET010000555.1:0-2055 GCA_964571885.1 uncultured Pirellulales bacterium | reverse complement strand
TATGTTTAATAACGTTATTCATCTTCGACGACGACGGCGGTGCCGAAGACGAGGATCTCGGCGGCCATGCTCATCACCATCGAGGTGGCGAACGAGATGCCGACAACGGCGTTGGCGCCGAGCCGGCGGGCCTCTTCGGTCATGCGGTCGATGGCCTGTTCGCGGGATTCACCCATCAGTTTGGTATAGTCGCTGATCTCGCCGCCGACGACATTGCGCAGGCCGGCCAGGATATCCCTGCCGATGTGCCTGCCGCGGATCGTATTGCCGCGGACCAGCCCGATGTGCTTGACGATTTTCTTACCCGGCACGATATGTGTGGTGGACAGTATCATTGTTTATCTCCTGATATCTTTATAACGGTCTTTGTTTCGAAAATACAGGCTTTCGCGCAGCACCGAGACAAGCAGTATCGACAAGCCGGCGATCAGCAGGATCAGGGCGATCTTGAAGATCATCTCGACGGCCGGGTCCTTGATGATACATTCGATCATCTTGAAGCCGCCGTAGAAGAGCAATATCATCCCCGCGACCGAAAGCAGTATCCAGCCGATGCCCCGTTCGATTCGATTGTAGATCTGTCCCCAGTATTGGGCCCATACTTTGTCTTCGGGTTCGATCAGTTTGACGTTATCTGTAAGTTTTTTCAATTCCTTGAATTCATTCAGCTCGGCCCGACAAAGCTCGCATTGTTCAAGGTGCTTTTCAAAGGCCCGACGTTCGGTGTCGTCCAGCTCGTTATCGAGATACGCCATCATCATTTCTTTATAATCCCGGCAGGTCATAAACATCGACCTCCTTTCTCAGATTTCAGTAATTCCTGCAACTGTTTGCGTGCGTGATACAGCCGGCTTGTCACTGTACCCTTGCTGCAGAACAGCATCGCGGCGATCTGCTCGTACGACAGATTGCGAAAGTGCCGCAGGATGATCACTTCGCGGTGCTTGTCGCTGAGCCGGCCGATCGCCGACCACACGCGTTTGGTTAATTCGTTCTTTTCTTCTATCACTTCAAACTCGAAACGGTCATTCAGCGATGTCTCGACCCTATTTTCTGCGTGGGCTTCTTCAAACGAAGCGGCCTTTCTGTTTTTTTGTTTTTTCAGATGCCGAAAACAAAGATTTCTTAAAATCCGATAGTACCACGGGAACATTTTGGATTGATCTCTCAGTTTTTTGCGGTGTCGGTAGGCCTGACAAAACGCTTCCTGCGACAAATCCAGGGCGTCGCAGTGATTGCCTACCAGCCCCAGCGCGATGTAATAAGCCTCTTTCATATGCTTTTTCACAAACGCCTCAAACGTGTCTTCATACCTTCTCCGCTCCCCCAGTGCCCCCACAGCGTCCTGTTGCAAGCAGTTTTCCACTGCCTTTGACTCCTTTTTTTGCTCTTTTGACAACGCGTCAGTTCCTTTAATGACAAAGAGTCATTTGAATTTGCGTTTCTTCAAAAATATTCACAATTTCCGCGTTCGGAACGTAAAAATATGTTCTTTCGCGCTAAAAAATCGTCATAATTGCTGCGATCGTTCCATGTTAACCCTACTTCGTCGCCCGCAGATAGTCCGACGCTGCTTTGATATTTTCCGTTGCTGAGATCAGGTATATTTCATCGCCTTCGTTGATGATCTGCTGGCCGCGAGGGATGGCAAATTCATCGGATTCGATATTATAAACAGCCACGAAGGTACATTCGGCGGGGAAGTTCTTACTCTCGGCGATCTGCTGAATGCTTAACTCGGAAACCTTCGCGTTTTTCGGGACGGTTACGGCGAAAATGTCGGCCCTGCCGCTTCCGATCGAGCTGATCTTCCGGACCTCCGGTTTTTCGATCTCCATGATGACCTGATTAGCCAAAAGGTCGGTTACCCGGACGATCGTATTGACGCCGAGGACCTGGTAAGCCTTTTCGTAGGCCGGGTCACGCATCCGAACGATGATTTGAGGAACGCCAAGGCTTTTGGCAAGGATCGCACTGGTCAGGTTATCGGCGTCCCTTCCTGTCGCGGCGACGAAGGAATCGGCTTTTTCGATGCCGGCTTCTTTCAACGCGTCA
>CAZNET010000554.1:0-2056 GCA_964571885.1 uncultured Pirellulales bacterium | reverse complement strand
CGCCTTGATGGCCTCTCTGCCGAGGTCCTGGGTATCCGAGCGGATACCGTATAATAACGCAGTTGCCAAAGGCACTTCCGGTGTGATATTGGCGATTATCAGATATTCCGTCATAATGGTGGAAGTTGAGCCATAATTATTTCTAATATCAGTAAACGGAACCTGACGTGTAAATTTCTTTGTCGTATGGTGATCGATAACGATATGAGGCAAATACTCATCCGGCAGCGAGACATTGCCCCTGGCCGGCTGGGCATCTACTATCGCGATTGTATCGAATTTCTCAAAATCCATTTTTTCACAATGATGCAGATTCAAATTCAGATAACGCACCAGCGCTCTGTTTTCACCCCTGCCGATAGTACCACCGTGGGTGATGGAGCATTTTATTTTCGTGCTGGTATTGACCAGTTTACGTAACGCCACGGCTGCTCCGATGGCATCGGGGTCGGGATTATCCTGCAAAACGATCAGAAGCCGCGATTTATCTTTCAAGATCGCCTTAAATTTTTCGAATTTTTGCTTTGTTTTTTCGTTTATATCCATAAAGCAAAGATAAATATAACAACAATAAAACTTTGATTATATAAGGTTTCTCCTTATTTGAAATGACAAAATGACTAACCGTATAAATTGTTCATAAAAACCTCTGCGGTTTTAAGGTGTTTTTTTAGTTTTTGTTTGCCCTGCTTTTCAAGCATCTTGACCATCACACGCATCCTTGGATTTTTTTTGAAGAAATCCTTATGCTTATGAATAAACCGCCAATACAAGCCGTCCCAGATCTCACACCAATCGCCTTTTGGAAAATCACTCATCTTTCGAATATAATTCGAGGAACTGATATACGGCTTGGTTGTCATAAGTCCGCCCGCGGCGTATTGACTCATCCCATAAACATTCGGGATCATCACCCAGTCATACGCGTCGATGAACAGTTCCATAAACCAGCGGCACACCTCAGCCGGCGAGATTTCACACAAGAGCATAAAATTACCCAGTACCATCAGTCTTTCGATATGATGGGCATAGGCGTTTTGAAGAACACGTTCGATAACCCTATCCACCGGTTTGACACCGGTCGAAGCGTTGTAAAAAGCACTCGGTAATTTGCGTTTAAAGGACCAGAAATTTGTCGCCGTCAGCTTTTGGTATTCGCTTTTGTACATGATCCGCATGAATTCTCGCCAACCGAGGACCTGCCGTATAAATCCTTCCAGGCTGCTCATCTGGATTTTATTCTTCTCCGCAAAGTTAAGAATCTCATTTATCACCTGATCCGGTGTCAATAATCCGCTGTTTAATAAAGGCGATAACACAGAATGAAAAATAAAACAATGGTCGCGCGAGATCGCATCTTCATAAGGCCCGAAAGAATCAAGACGATGATGAATAAAATCCTTCAGCCAGGCTTTTGCGTCTTTGCGAGTTACCGGATAGAAAAAACCGTCTAATGATCCGGGATTGCTTTCAAAATGTTTTTCAATATATGTTTTTGCTTCTAATACATAACCTTTTTCCTTTGGAAAAGTCAATGCCGGGACTTTCATGTCCCTTGGAAGTTTTTTTCTATTCTCAGGATCGTAACTGTATTTACCGCTAACGGGTTTCCGGTCCTGCATCAAAATATTTGTCTTTTTCCTCTGTGAGATATAAAAAGATGTCATGGAATAGCGTCCCGATTTGGCGGTTACCGATTGAAAATCATCTTTGTCACATAAGAACTGCGGTGTTTTAAGAATTTCCAAATCGAGAGTGCTTTTTTTGAAATCTGTCCTTATTCTTTTTTCCAAATCATGATCTACCGGGTCAAACAATAAGATCCTGGAAAGCTTCTGCTGTTTAAAAAGTTGATTGAAGAAATTCTTTTTTAATGTATCTTTGTGACCGATGTATCGAACATCAAAGCCTGCCTCGACAAGCTCATTCTGATAGCATTTCATAGAGGCCCGGTGGAATATCAGCTTTTTTTTGTGGAACTTAAGATCGCTGAAAAACCGCTTATCCTCAATTAAACACATATTGCGAACAGACTTATCCAGGTAGCGAGGATCAA
>CAZNET010000553.1:0-2073 GCA_964571885.1 uncultured Pirellulales bacterium | reverse complement strand
GGATTGGTATCCAGCGCGTGTCCGCCGTTTCCGCCGTTGCCGCCGAGTCCGCCGTACGCGATATTGTCCTGGAAGACGCAGTTAATGATCAGCGGGCTGCCTGAACCTCTCACGGCGATGCCGCCGCCGAAACCGTCGCCTTGACCGGCGCCGCCGTGGCCGCCGAACTGGCCATCATCAACGCTTTCATCGCTGTTAGGATCAAACGGATCGGATTGGTAGGTCCAAGTGCCGTTTTGGCCCTTGGCGCCGTCTCCGCCGATACCGCCGAAAACGTTACAATTTTTTATGACACAATTTTTTATTGTGGGGGATGAATTTTGTATCAGAATACCGGCGCCGAAACCTTGACTGATGGGTGAATCTCCTCCACCATTAGCTCTTGGAGGATTGTTTGCGTCATTGCCTAAAGGAAGTCCCGGAATCACAGCATCCTGACCTTTGTCTCCGCTGGCAAAACCGTTTGTAATCGTAAAACCGATGATCTGCGTGCCCGATGCGTCGGGGTCGTTGATAATGAATGATCTGCCGGCGTTTTGGCAATCGATAATGGTTTGATCGATCACCGACCAGTCGGGATTTTCAGGATCGGTCAAACTGCGAATGGTTATGGACAGATCTCCCGGGTTGATACCCGTTGTCGATTGGGGCTGGTATGTTCCTGGATAGACCCAGATTTCGTCGCCGTCGGCAGCTTCGGCAATGGCCGCTTCGATGGTCGAGTAATATCTGGGGTCGCCCACCTTGACCAGGAGAATTCTTCCAAAAACAATCGATTGCAATACGATCACTAATAATAAACCGGAAACTATTGCTCGTTTCATTTTAATTGGTCCTTATATAATTTATTACTATTTCCACCCATTTTTATTTCATTTCAATACAAGACTGAATTCTGACTGTCTTATGTTCTGTCGTTTAGAAATTCTCTTCCAGTTGAGCCATTGCTTCAGCTTCGGCCTCGTCCTTGAGAATAATGGTCGGTTTGACCAAGATCAGTAAGATGTTCTGATCGGAGACCTGGCTTCGGCTTGAGAACAGTCTGCCGATCACCGGAACCTTGCTGAGTACCGGCACACCCTCTTCGAGATTGATGTCCGAAGTAATTTTCTGTCCGCCGATCAACAGCGTACCGCCGTCCGGGACACTGACACGGGTCAGGATGTTGGCCGATTCTTTCAAAGGCAACGCGAACTGGTATTCCTGGCCGGTTTCCGGATCCGGGAAGGTAAACTGCGGGAAGCTTGCCTGGCTGAAGCTGGTGGTGATACGAAGGATGACATATTTCTTGTCCTGGGTGATGGTCGGTGTAATGTTCAGGATAACGCCGTCATTGGTCGTAAAGACCTGGGGATCAGCCAGCACCTGAATCACTTCGTTGCCCACCGCCGTTGCCGGGCTGGTGATGGTTGTAAAGTCATAATCACCGATATACGTGGTTTGGGTGATGACCCGCAGACTCGCGGATTCGCCGTTCAGTACCGTGACTTTCGGAGCGGTCAGACTCTTGGCGTCACGATGCGTCTGGGTCGCCCGCAGCAGGAAGCTGACCTGCAGATCGTCGAGGATCGCGCCGTAGCCGCCTTGAATGACCGATGCGACTTTTCCGGTAAGATTTCCTCGTACACCGGTCGATTCCGGAGCGACATCAGAACCCGTTGATTGGGTAATATCAAGATTGCCCCATTTCGATCCGAGGTTGGCTCTGACGTCCATATCCAAACCGATGTCTTCGAGGAAGTTTTCGGTTACCGCCAAAAACCTCGCTTCGATCGTCACCTGCTGTCCGAGGTCTTTTCTCAGGCTTTCGAGGAATTCTTCGATCTTTGCGTGTATTTCAGGCGTTTGGCGAATAGCAAGTTTTTTGGGATTTTCAGCGGGGAATGCCCGGATCGTACCTTCGCCGATTCCGGTTTCGTACCAACTGTCGGGTTCCACGGTTTCCTGGATCAGCAGAATGAAGTTTTCAGCCATTTCTTCGACCTGCTCGGTACCGAGGAGATAATCGACGCCGCCTTCGCCGCCGCCGCCGCCACCGCCGCCGCCGCCAAGGCCGCCGCCGCCAAGACCGCC
>CAZNET010000552.1:0-2081 GCA_964571885.1 uncultured Pirellulales bacterium | reverse complement strand
GTAGCCGCGTTTGAGCACGCCTCGCGGATTCATCGCCTTTAGGCTGTTCGACAGGGCGGTCAGCTTGATATCATAATTCGTGCAGATCGTTTTCATCGCGTTGCTTAGCCGATTGACCTTATTGTTCAGGTCGATCATATTTTTCGAGAAAAGCCTGCGCGGTTCGATCGCGTTTAACCGTTGTTCATACTGCTGTAAGAGATTTGCCTTCTCTGTCAGGTATGTTTGTATGAGCTGTGACAGTTCCGTGTTGATCTCGTCGAGCTGCTGCTGTTTTACATTGATGTAATATCGGGGATTTCGAAACACCGAACTGGCCAGTATTGTCAGGATACGCTGTTTGAAAAGTTTGATCTTTTCGGTGATATTCCTGGACAGTCTTTGTTCGAGACCGGCGATCTGTTCGAGCACCTCGACCCTGTCCGGCACCGCCAGTATTCCCGCCTTTGTCGGCGTCGAAGCGCGGGCGTCGGCGGCAAGATCGGCGATGGTGACATCGACCTCGTGACCGACCGCGCTGATGATCGGGATATGTGATCTGTAGATTGCCCTCGCCAGGACCTCCTCATTGAATTCCCACAGGTCCTCCATTGACCCGCCGCCTCTGCCGACGATCAGCAGGTCCAGTTTCAATTGTTCGTTGTTACGGTTCAGCCCGTCGATCGTCTCAGCGATTTTTTTCGCGGCCCCTTTGCCCTGCACCGGTACCGGGTACAGGAAAAGCGCGGTGCAGGGCCAGCGGTTTGTAATACTGTCAACGATATCGTGTACGGCCGCCCCGGATTCGCTGGTCAAAATGCCGATCCGCTGCGGGAAGATCGGCAGATCTTTTTTATGCTCATCATCAAACAAACCTTCGGCTTTTAATTTTTTGAAGATTTTCTCGAATTCCAACTGCAGGGCCCCGACGCCTTCGGGCATCATCGAATCGACGTAAAACTGATACTTGCCCTGCGGCGGATACACATCGACGTGTCCCTTGGCAATTACCGCCAGGCCGTTCTCGGCATCGAATTTAAGCTTCCTGAATTTGCTGGCCCACATCACACACGGCAGTTTCGACCGCTCGTCCTTCAGCGAGAAATAACAGTGCCCGCTAAAGTGCAGTTTCCAGTCTGTCACCTCGCCCGAGACCGTCAGCCGGCCCGGCAGTTTTTCCTCAAGGGCAACCTTGATCAGCGTATTGACCTGACTGACCGTATAGATCTTAGCCTGCTTGTCCGTTGTCTTTGCCATATGATCTTAAAACTCTCATTCTGAGCCTGTTGTGTCATTTCGACCGAAGCGATGCGAAGCATCGTGTAGTGGAGAAATCTGTTTGAACAGATCCCTCGGCTTCGCTCGGGATGACAACTAAATGTTCTTTTTAAACCTATTGCATTATAAGTGCAAATCGTAGATATTCAATCGGCAAATTTGCGGTTCTTTTTAGTCTCGATCACGGCTGTTATTTTTCCTGCAGGCTTTTTATGGGACGGCGCCGAACAGGTGGTGACATCGCCGCATTTTCCTTGATTTTCGGCTCGTAATCGGTTACAATAGAATCATAAGAAAAACGTTTTTGCAAAGGGTAAAAAGTGAATCCATGGTTTGAAACTGCGGGCATTGTCCTCGTCGCGGTCGCTGCGTTTTTTCTCGGCAAGGGCTTTTCGCGTCTTAGGTCACCCTACTGGGCGGTCGGCTACCTGCTGCCGTTTGCGATCATCGCCTTATTTATCCTGGTGCGGTTTAACCGTCAGTTAAATTTCATCGGGCCCATCGGTTTTCTGACCACCGGGCGAATGCGGTTTGTGGCGATGGCGTTTTTCGCAACGTGCGGTCTGACGACACCGCTGTCGCGCCTGCCGTACAAATTCGAACGCTACGCGATCTGCTGTCTGACGGGCATAGTCGTGTCGTGGTTCTGCGTCTTTCCGTTCATGGCCCCGGCCCTGGTCAAAGACGACCTGTCGCGTATTGAGACCCAAGTGTCACTCGATGGCGTCTGTTATCAGAGCAGGGCCTATACCTGCGGCCCGGCCGCCGCGGTCACGGCCCTGAACTCGCTCGGCCTCGAGGCCCAGGAGGGCGAATTGGCCGTC
>CAZNET010000551.1:0-2088 GCA_964571885.1 uncultured Pirellulales bacterium | reverse complement strand
GCAAATACGCACTAAAGGAAATGAAAAACTGCTTATAAACAGTCAATGTTAAAACGGAGTAATTTATGAACAGACGTCAATTCTTGAAAATGACCGTCGGCTCAATGGCATCGCTTTCTTTAGCCGGCTGTATGGAAAATTTCTCCTCCGGCACGTACCATTCCAAATCGCGCATGTCCGGCACGCGGCCGAATATTGTCCTGATCATGGTTGACGACATGGGCTTTTCGGACATCGGATGCTACGGCGGTGAAATAAACACACCCCATCTCGATAACCTCGCGGCCAATGGACTTCGCTTTACGCAGTTCTATAATACCGCCCGATGCTGTCCGACACGGGCGTCGTTGATGACCGGTCTCTATTCACATCAGGCCGGCGTCGGCCATATGGTCGGCGATTACGGCTACCCGTCCTACCAGGGATATTTGAATGACAATTGTGTCACCATCGCCGAGGCGTTGAAACCAGGCGGCTATAAAACCTACATGGCCGGTAAATGGCACGTCTGCCCCTATGACCGGGTCAACTGCATCGGCGAATATCCTGAAATTTTCCCAACCAATCGCGGCTTCAATAAATTTTACGGCACGATCAGCGGTGCAGGCAGTTATTTCAATCCGTCCTGCCTGATGAAAAACGATGAACTGATCGAAGCGGACATGCCCGACTATCACTATACCGATGCCATCAGTCATCACGCCGCCAACTATGTCACCGAGCACCGGCAAAGTGATCCAGGCAAACCTTTTTTCATGTATGTCGCCTATACCGCCCCGCACTGGCCGCTGCACGCACCGCAAAAATATATCGACAGATATAAAGGCAAATACGCCATGGGCTGGGACCAATTACGCAGGCAGCGACACAAACGCATGATCGAAATGGGGATCGTTAACGGCGACTGGCCGCTGACGCCGAGAGACGGACGGGTTAAAAGCTGGGACAAAGCCGAGGACAAGCAGTGGCAGCAGAGGCGGATGGAGGTTTATGCGGCCCAGGTTGACCAGATGGATGAAGGCATCGGAAAGATCTTATCGGCACTTGAGAAAACCGGGCAACTGGATAATACACTCATCCTGTTTTTGTCGGACAATGGCGGCTGTGCCGAGGAACTGCCGCCGGGCAAAGATTCATGGATCGCAAAATACGGCGTCGCACAATCTCATACCGCTGACGGCAAAGAAGTGCGGCCGGGCAATCTGCCGTCAATACTGCCCGGTCCGGCCGACACGTTTGCCAGCTATGGTATCCCCTGGGCCAATGCCTCGAATACGCCGTTCCGGTGGTATAAAAAGTGGGCGCACGAAGGCGGCATCGCGACACCGCTGATCGTTCACTGGCCTGATCAGGTAAAAAACCACGGTCAACTGCGACGCCAGCCGGGACACGTGATCGACATTATGGCAACCTGTCTCGATGTCGCCGGTGCCGATTATCCAACAAAATATAAGGGAAATAAAATTAAACCGCTGCAGGGAATAACCCTCTTACCGGCCTTTGAAAACAAGAACATGCCGGAAAGACCGCTTTACTTCGAGCACCAGGGAAACCGCGCAATACGCCTCGGCAAGTGGAAACTGGTCGCCCGCAACAATATCAGATGGGAACTGTACGATCTCGAAAAAGACCGCACCGAACTGAACGACCTGGCAGACAAATACCCCGGCAAGGTGGAAAAACTAAAAACAATGTACGAACAATGGGCCAAAATATCCGGCGTCCTGCCCTACCCGGTGAGAAAGAAAAAGAAGTAATACGTAAAAAACATAAAGTGAAAAACCGACAAATGATTTAATTGTTTTCGATGCCGGCGGCGGCTTTTTTCTGACCCCGACACATCTCACAGGAGCAAATCCCGACACGGTGTAAATGCGAAATGCCCGCGAGCTTCCGCGTTTCGATCAGCGTCGCGCCCTTGGCCTTCATTTTCCTGAACGCGAAATCCGCTTCTCCTTTATCGTGTGATCCGATCGCATCGACGATGATCGTAACTTTTTTGCCCCGCTGTAATAACCCCAGAGCGGTCGCCTTGACGGTTTTTTCCGCGTTGGCGCCGTTGAGAATAAACTCGCTGGCCTTGTTCTC
>CAZNET010000550.1:1866-2089 GCA_964571885.1 uncultured Pirellulales bacterium | reverse complement strand
AAAAACATAATCGGTCGATATATAAATCAGTTTGATGTCATGTTCTATGCAAAGTTTTACAACATGAGCGGTTCCGATCACGTTGACCTCGATCGCCTGCAAAGGATTTTTATCAATTAATGGAGGTGATGTAAAAGCGGCGGCGTGAATCATAATCTTGAAATCTTTATCCTTTACATAAGATTGCATTTGTTCATAGTTTGTGACGTCAAATTCTTCAATG
>CAZNET010000550.1:0-1856 GCA_964571885.1 uncultured Pirellulales bacterium | reverse complement strand
CATAATCTAAATTCGGCAAAACTTTCTTAAACTCGCTGGCCAGCAGTCCGTTTCCCCCGGTAAACATAATATCTTTCTCATTATTCATGATAAACTCCAATCACGATTAAAATTCCTGATTATAATTGACCGTATTTGAAATGCTCGGAGTTTTCATTCCCAATCCATTCATCAAGCGAATATCCGTTACGGTCTTTATCGGTCATTAATTCTGTTGCTTCTGCCAGTTCCATAAATTCTTTTTTTAAGTTTTCATCACAAACAGACCAGTCAAGGTCTTTGGATAACGGAGAGATACCTGCTTCACAGCCGGGACTGTATTGACCGGTACAAAGATACTCAATCATGGATTCCTCACTAAAAAAATTGCCGTGGGCAAAACCCGGAGGCACCCAGATCCATTCACTGTATTGCTGGTCAACGTCTACGGGCATATTATAAAGCAGAATCTTTCCGAATGTTGGAGAGCCTTTGCGAATATCAAGAACCATATCGACCATTCTGCCTTTAACCGTCCGAACCAATTTGCCCATGTAAGGATTCCACTGAAAATGCAGACCTCGAATAGTACCCGCTTTTGAATAACTTTCGTTAAACTGAACAAAATCAGTTTGCTTTAGAAAATTCATTTCCGGATGATTATCAAAATCGCTTTTCCGATAATGCTCTGTGAAAAACCCCCGATGATCGCAAAAGCGAGCAAATCTTATAACTTTAACGGCCTCGATTGATAATGACTTAATTTCAGTTATTTTCATATTATTACCTTTCTGCAAAAAACCGAATTGTACCAGATATTAACTTAAATAAAAGCAAAATAAGCTTATCTCGAACCGCGTGCGGGAGTAAAATTCATTCTATTTACCATCAAACGCCGTTGAATCAAATGTTCCCGTGTGAGCCTGACACTTCCCGGAAAAATGCTCAATGATCCAATTATACCAAGAAGACAATAAAACAGCGACGTGGTAGTTCCGAAAAAACTCACTCCCTGCCAGACAACAATAACCGCGGAAAGCGAACTGCCGAAGGCCCAGCAAAAAGACTTTAGTTCTTTATCTAATGTGTTTTTATGAACATATACAATATTTTTATATGCCGAGACCAATACCGCACAAAGCAGTATAATTCCCAGCAGACCATACTTCATACCCGCCAAAATAAATTCATTGTTTGCATCCGTTTTTCCGCCGGACAATCTCGCAACCCACCCCGGATCTTTATTACCGTATCCGACTAACCACCAGTCTCCAAAGTCTCTGACGGCACAATCAATAAGTGCGACTCTCTGCCACCATTGCCCTCCCGTGACATTAAATAATCTGTATAACACATGATAAAAATGCTGATTGCTGACAATTTCAATAATGACACAGCCGCCCACGAAACCTAAAAGCATCGGTTTTACCCAACGCTTAAAACGCTCCATTATCAGAAAGAAAATTACTGCAGCAAGTGATATCCAAGAATTACTGGACATGGTACTGAGAGCGCCTCCACAAGCCAAAACAACAGCGACATAAACCACTTTTCTCCAATAATTCCGCTGATGCCTCAAAGCCCAGACCAACGGCATTAACATGATAAACAAACCGCCAAACATAATCGGATGACTCGAAGGCCCAACTGATCGAGATAATCCCCATCTTCCGGTAATAGCAGTGGCGTTGGTCGGTGTATCCCACGGCCTTAGGCTCTTGAGATGAACGAAAAAATATTGATGACCGAAACACTCGACCAGTCCCAGAACTGCCAACGGCACTAACGCCAAAGCGATAAGTTTAACGAACGAGATCAATTGCGCCTTATTGGTTATCGTAAGACGTGCAGCAATGTAAGCAAACCAACTATCCATG
>CAZNET010000549.1:0-2089 GCA_964571885.1 uncultured Pirellulales bacterium | reverse complement strand
AGGTGACTAAAGTGACAAATACCAGTGAAAACAAAGTAAATGTTTTAATCGTCGGCGGCGGTCCCGCAGGGCTGGCCGCGGCAATTCAGCTTAAAACCGATAAACCCGAAATGGATATCTGCGTGATTGAAAAAGGCGAAAGCATCGGCAATCACAATCTTTCCGGTGCCGTTTTGGAGCAAGAACCTTTGCATAGTCTTTTGGACGCGGCGGTTCCCAACTGGCGGGATTGTGATCAGGCCAAAGAAGTGCTCGCCAGCAAAATCGACAAAGACGATGTCATGTTTTTCCTTGGAAAACAGCTTTCATTTAATATTTTCTTTATGATGAAACTAGCCAAGCTCTTCGGACTCGGTTTCGGGCAGATGGTACACCTGGGGGATTATTCTGTTTCGATCAGTAAACTCACCAAATGGCTGGGACAAATCGCCAAAGATGTCGGTGTTGAAGTGATGTGCGGATTCGCCGCGGAGGATATTGTTCTTGATGAATCCAAAAACAAAGTCACCGGCGTCAAGCTGGTCGATCAGGGTCTCAGTCATGAAGGAAACAAACAGCCCAATTATGTCCAAGGTGAGATCATCAAAGCCGATTATTTCATTTTAGCCGAAGGATGTGACGGCCTGTTAACAGAAACATTCGTCGAAAAAGCCGGTCTCATCCGACAGCATCCGCAGTTGTATTCGGTCGGGGTCAAGGAACTCATCAAGGTCAGTCCCGAGCAATATCAGAAATTCACTTCCGGCAGGGTGGTGCACGCAATGGGATACCCGATCTGGACGCCGATCATCGGACCGGGCATGTTCGGCGGCGGGATCATTTATGCCGGTGTGATGGATCATCTTTCCGTGGGGATGATCGTCGGAGCCGACTGGAAATATCACGATTTCAATCCGCAGGACGCATTGGTGCGGTTCAAAGAGCATAAATTCGTAAAGCAGTTTATCGAGGGCGGCACCGTTGTTGAAGCAGGAGCGAAAATGATTCCCGAAGGCGGCTTCTATGCGATACCCAGAGAACAGGGCAGCGGAAATATCGGCAAGGCCAATTGTGTGATTTTGGGTGACAGCGCCGGCTTTGTAAATATGAATAAGATCAAGGGATTGCATAACGCCATCGATTCGGGCATTCAGGCCGCTAAAGCACTTACCGAAGTTAATGGCGATCTGGATCGGTTTGCCTCGGCTTACACAAATCTGATCAAAAAATCCAATGTCCACAAAGAAATGAGATCAGCCAGGAATTTCAGACAAACGGTTGCGAAGTTCGGTCCTTTGATCGGCATGCCGTTATCGGTTTTGGGAGGATTGCTGCCGAAATTTAAGGTTGAAAAAGACTACGAAGAGATGACCAACGAGTCCTATCGATTGAAACCGGATCAGAACTTTGACAAGGATACCTTTACAGCCGTTGCCGCGACCGAGCATCGAGAGGAACAGCCCTGTCATTTAAAAATCCTCGATTCGAGCTTTTGTAAAGGTGAATGCTCGGCGGTTTATAACAGGCCTTGCGTGACCTTCTGCCCTGCCGGGGTGTATGAAACCATTGCCGGCGAATTAAAACCGGCGAATCCCTCCAACTGCCTGCACTGTAAAACCTGCCAGCGGAAATGTCCGTTTGATAATATCCGCTGGACAGTCCCCGAAGGAACGGGCGGACCGCGTTATAAAAGAATGTAAGATATAAAAGCGCATGAAAATAAATAACAAGCAACGCAAAAAAAAAACGCCAACACGTCATTTTGAATTTTATTGCTGGATGATATCTTTATAGATAAAAACACACAAAAAAACCGAAATGATCGGCGTTCTGTGGTTTTCATTAAAATCCACAGCCTGAAAGCCTCTCTCTCAAAAGTAATTACGGCATTTTCTTAATGTAGTAATAGGGGTAGGTATTGAAAATTTCCCCTTTCCCAAAAGCTCTCGGATCGTTGGTTTTTTTCAGCTTCGCCATTAGGACCTGCTGAAGTTTGTCTTTGACCTTTGTGTATTTGGGATCTTCGGCGACATTTTCAAGCTGGTTCGGATCTTGATTAAGATCATATAGTTCCTCAGCCGGACGTTTTTCAAATCCAAGTTCGAACAGC
>CAZNET010000548.1:0-2092 GCA_964571885.1 uncultured Pirellulales bacterium | reverse complement strand
GGAAAGATCCGATAGTGAGTAGGGTTGCAGTGATTATTCTGTAATCAGTTAGAAAGGAAATTTTCTATAATTACTTTTTTTTATTGATTTTAGAAACAATCAAAAAAGTTAAGGTCCATATGTAATAAACCGATAAATTTTGGAAAGGAAATTATGGGCAGATAGGTCGTTATTTATAATTTTAATTAGGTTGTGAAGGTGATTGAGGGTTAGTATTTGATGATTACAAAGAACTGTATACGCCGAAAAATGAATAAACAAAACATAATCGGATTTTTCCTAATATCTCTCTGTGTTTTTTTGACGCAGGGATGCGGCGATAAATTTTTAGATCCCGTTCAGGTTGGCAGATTTAGGCCGACGCCCGCCGTAAATGTGATTCTGGATTCACTCGGAGTTGCCGAGGAACCCCCGTCCACATGGGAAGGAGCCGAAGAACCAAAGCCGATAGATCTGATGGTCATGGAAACGGATTATGTCTTTGGTGTTGGAGATGTAGTCCAAATTTCTATATTTGAATTATTTCAGGAAAATGTCGTTTTCGCCAGTCAGTATTTAGTTACGGAAACAGGAAAAATATCGATACCGGAAGTCGGTGTGATTGAAGTGGCGGGATTCACGGAAACGCAATTGGAAGAAGAAATAAAACAAATCCTGTCACCTGCCATTCTGAAGGATCCTTCGGTTACAGTCTCACTCGTTTCGTCTCAGAAGCGTACCTTTTCTATTCTTGGCAACGGCGTACCGCGACCGGACAGATATTTCATTCCAAGATATGATTTCAGATTAAACGATGCGCTGGCATCCGCCGGCGGTATCAATCAGTTTAATATCAGTTATGTTTATGTGACCCGGAAAGTCACCGGAGAGGAGCAGGAATTGTATGATGTTCAGCAGGATCAATCTCAGCCCGAAAATGAGATGCTTAATGTTCCCGTTGATGAAGACTTGCTGGAGATCATCGCCCCAAGAGTACAGAATAGACAGGCAAATGAGTTGGTTATCTCCAGTGCGGAATTTATAACCGACAAGGAACTGGAGGCGGCGGCCTTACCTGACGGATTTGATGCGGATAATTTTGACCAGGAAAAAGGCCAGAAAAACGATTTGAATGAATCTGTTTCCGGTAAAGATTATAGCGCCAATAACCAAGCCATGCAGAAGTCAACGAACCAGTCGGCGGATCAGGGCAGGATAGAATGGATTTTCAGAGAAGGAAAATGGGTGCCGATGAAAGTTGGAGAACCACAGGGCCGGATGCCCGAACAGCAGGAAAAAGTTGCACAGGTTCCTGACAGAAAAGAAGCTCCTGCGGTGGAGGATTTTGATTGGGATGAAATCGGAACCGGCGGGGTTCAGACGCGGGTTATTAAAATACCGGCAGACAAACTGGCCGGCGGCGACCCTCGTTACAATATCGTCATTAGACCGGGAGATACAATCCAAGTTCCGGTTGACATTATCGGGGAATTTTATATTATGGGAAATGTCAACTTTCAGGGAACAATAAACTTGACTGGAAGACCGATGACGTTAAAAATGGCTATTGCTTCTGCCGGCGGACTTGGACCTCTGGCTTGGCCGAAAAAATGTGAGATCATAAGAAGGATTAGTAAAGACAGAGAACAAATTGTGATGGTGGACCTGGACAAGATATTCAGCGGCGAACAACCTGATTTTTATATTAAACCAAATGATATCATCAATATCGGTACGCATTCAACATCAAGATGGAGAGCGGTTTTACGAAATGCATTCAGGGCAACATACGGTTTCGGTTTTGTTTATGATCGTAATTTTGCTGACAGAGATTATGGAACCAGCAGGCCGTTTCCAAATTGGTTTTGATAAATTTTTATGATTAACGAAAACGTTTCTTCTGTTACTATAAATCAATCCCAAACAACAGAAAAGAACTGGCTTCAACTAAGCATTCATACGTATGTTAAAATCGCTGTTTTAGCGTTTCTATTTTACATTTTATTTCGAAATGAGATTGACGGCATTGTCATACAGTGGTTTGAAGATCCCAGTTGGTCACATGGTCTTTTAATTCCCTTTTTTAGTCTTTACTTTATCAATCAGAATAAAA
>CAZNET010000547.1:0-2105 GCA_964571885.1 uncultured Pirellulales bacterium | reverse complement strand
CTCAGGATTGATGCCGAAATCTTTCAACTGGTCGATACAGCTCTGCATCGTCGGAAGATCGCTGTCCGAACCCATTACAACTGCTACCGGTGTAGTTTTTTTTGCTGCCATCTTGTATTTTCCTGTCAAGGATTTACAATAAACTTCATAAAAACGAGCCAACACTATAGCAGTTGACAATATAGAATGCAAGAGGTGTTATGATGCAGACGCGAAATCCTATCGTAGCCGGTCAGTTCTACCCGGCCCGGAAAAGTCAATGTATAACGGAAATAGAAGAATGTCTCGAACAGCGGACCTCCGGCGAAAAGCTGCCGAAAACCATCGTCGCCGGGATTGTTCCGCACGCCGGCTGGGCGTTCAGCGGTGATCTGTCGGCCATGGTGCTCTCCGCGGTAAAACACAGGCACGAAGTCGTCGATTCCTTTGTCATTTTCGGCGCTGCCCACAGTTACACGAATACCCTGCCAGGTGTTTACGATCAGGGTAGGTGGCAGACACCGATGGGCGATATCGAGATCGATACCGAACTGGCCGAAGCTGTGTTGAAAACCGGCAAAGCGAGGCCTGACGTAAACGTTCACGGCCGCGAACACAGTATCGAGGTACAGGTGCCGTTCATTCAGTATCTCTTTGCCGATGCGAAACTGCTGCCGATCGTGGTGCCGCCGGATGAATCCGGCATCGCTTTGGGTAAGGCAGTGGGTGACATCATCAAGGCAAACGATGACAAAAAGATTGTCTGTCTCGGTTCGACCGATCTGACGCATTACGGCCCGCGGTACGGATTCACACCGATGGGCGCCGATACCAAGGGATTGAAATGGGCCTCGATGGTCAATGACCAGGCGTTTATCGATTTAGCCGTTGCCATGGATGAATCGCAACTCCTCGAATCATCCATTAAAAAGAGCAATGCCTGCGGTCCCGGTGCCGCCGCCGCGACCATCGCTGCGGCAAAACAGCAGGGCAAAACCAAAGGTTACATGCTTGCCCATACCAACAGCAACGACATCATGATGAAAAAAATGGGTTCGCAAAGCACTGACAGCGTCGGCTACGCAGCGATTGTTTACTAAAAAGTTTCTTAATGTGAAAACAGCCCTGCTTAATGCAATGCCAGCATGCCGTGGTTGGTTCCAAAGAAGATGGTTCCGTCGGCGACGGTGTGTGCCCACGGGCCGGGGTAGGCCATCCACATGGCTTTGGGCTTGTATTTCCAGAGCAGCTTTTTTTCCTTCAGGTCGACCGCGCACAAGTGCATACCGAATCCGCGTGGCAGTCCCTTGCCGGTGCCGGTGATGGTGGTGTATAAAATACCGTCGGTCAGGTTCGGGCCTATCATCGTATCGACGTAGTAATTTCCCTGTTTGGTTTCCTTGACGACGATGTTGAGCGTTTCTCTGACGTTGCCGGTCTTGGCGTTGATCAGATAAATATCCTTGTTCCGGTTGGCCATATGGTAAACGGTGCCTTCGTGAACCGCGGTACGCGGGTCATTGACCTTGAAGAATTTGTCGCTCCAGATAAGTTTTCCCGTTCCGGCGTCGAGCGCGTAAAGCTTGTCGCAGGACAGAAAAACGATCCCGTCTTCTACCGCATGGTTATGTACACCGGCTTTGGTTGTGTAATGCCACAGTTTGTCACCGGTCTCGACATCGACGGCCTGAACGCCTTTGGTCAGGCCGACATAGGCAATGCCGTTTTCGACGGACGGGCCGGTCAGGATACGGTCACCGGGCCAACACCGCCATTTTTCGAATCCGGTTTTGGCGTCGACGGCATAGATAAACCCATCATTGCTTGTGAACAGAACCTTACCGTTGACGACATTCGGAGCGAAACAGGTATGGGCCGAGGTTTTGTATTCCCAGACTTTTCTGCCCGATTTTGCTTCGAAGCCGTACATGATGTCACCGGCGAAGACATAAACCATGCTGCCGGAGACGACGGGGGGTCCGCTGCAGCCGGCGACTTGCTGTTTCCATTTCAATTGGCCGGTTTCGAAGTCCACGGCGTAAAAAATGCCTCTTCGGTCGCCGAAGAAAACGACACCGTCGGCAACGGCGGGAGTGCCGACCGGATTCCAGCCCGAATAGCCTCCC
>CAZNET010000546.1:1600-2114 GCA_964571885.1 uncultured Pirellulales bacterium | reverse complement strand
AGCTTCCGCCAAGACCATTGGCATCGAGGGTAAACGCAAAGGCCCGGTCGCTGGCCGTGCTTGTGCCCGTCCAGCCGCCGACAACATAGATCTTTCCATCCAGACCGACACCAGCGGCATGATTTAACGGTATCGGCATATTGGGTAGAACATGCCATTGGTTGCTGGCGATATCGTAAGCATAAAAGAAATCACGTGCCTGTAAATTCCCGCAGCACATCCCTCCGGGAATATACAGAATGCCGTTGTAAAGAATCGAACTGGTTTCCTGAAACGGCTGAGGTGCATCGGCTCCGTAACCCCAATCGCCGATATCCACTCCAAAAGTGAAGGCGGAAAGACAAAGTAAAATCGAAATGAATACAAAAACTGACCGTCGGTAATCTTTCGATACCATTTTCTTCTCCTTAAATCACATGCTGATTTTTATTATTTTATCGGCGGTTATTTACCCATAAGCCACTGACCGGTGAATTCCTTCAAATCCAGTTCGTCGATAATATTATCGGCGGGG
>CAZNET010000546.1:0-1590 GCA_964571885.1 uncultured Pirellulales bacterium | reverse complement strand
CGTCAAAATCGGCGGCGAAACCAATAAAGCCGGTTATCGCAATATCGTCAAAATAATTATAGTCAGCGAGTTTGTCATTGTGTGACGCAAGGCGGACCTTGAAATCACTGACCATGTTATAAATGGATATATCCACCTGAAACTGATGATAGGCTTTATCGGCGAGATTGGAGTCAAGGACATAAACCGTATGCCAGCTTCCGTCATAGACATCGACACTGGCGGTATCACCGGCTTCCATACTCGCCCCCATAAATCCAAAGCTGATTTTCGCACCGGAAACGCCTGTCATATCAACGGTACGAACAGCGGTTCCGTCACCTCTTCGCAGCAGTATATGGTATGAGCCGCTTTGGGGGGGATCGCCTACGGTGTCACTGGTTACTGAGACGGTGCCGGCCAGAGTCCAGTTATCCACAAAGCCGGTTCCGCCGTTGGGATCGCCGGACTCAAAATCGTCGGATGCGATCTGGCCCGCCACACCCGCGGACTTTGTACTAAATTCCCAGATGTTGCCTTTCCAGACGTTCGGTTCGTTTACTTCGTCGATACGCCAGTAATAGGTGGTTTCGTAATCGAGGTCATTTGGTTCAAAACTGGTTAAAGTGACATTGGCCTTGAATTCCGGCGAATTGATATCGGCCAGATCGACTAAGTTGTAGTCGGTGCCGATGTAAACGTCATGCGAAGCGGCTCTGAAGCCGGCGGTCCATGATAACGTCACGGACGGATTGACACCGGTGGCGCCGTCGAGCGGTACGGGGTTGGTCGCCAGGTCGGTCGGTGCGTCGATGGTCGTAAAGCTCCAGACATTACCGGTCCAGACACAAGGATCATTGACCTCATCGACGCGCCAGTAGTAAGTGGTTTCGTAATCAAGAAGACCGATGTAATAATCGGTTAGTTCTGTATTGTCGATGAATTCAGAGTCATTGTGATCTGCAGTATCAACGGCGTTATAATCGGTGCCGAAATACAGATCATGCGAATCGGCCTTGTAACCTGTGGTCCAGGTCAATGTCGGATCCAGAGGGACATTCATCGCGGCATCGTCTGGCGACGGTTCGGTAGCGATCACCGGCGGCTCCGGCTCGGTTGTAAAGCTCCAGACCTCGCCCGGCCAGATACACGGATCGTCAATTTCATCGATCCTCCAGTAATAAGTCGTTTCATACTGGAGCGTATTGGGGATATAAGTATTTTCAGCTTGATTGCCCTTGAATTCCGGGTCATTATTATCAGCGGCGGCAACATCGTTATATTTAGTACCAAAATATACATCGTGACTTTCAGCGTATAAACCGCTGTCCCAGGAAATAGAAGTATTGATCGATACATCGCTTTGACCGTCGGCAGGTCGCGGATAGGTCGCGGTAAGGCTCGGCGGCGGCGAAGGAGTACCGTCGTTATATTTGTCCCAGAGGTAACCAAAGCTGCTGTGGATACCCGCATTATCCATGATATCAAGCGCCTCCTGGGGCCATACACCGTCAAGAATTTCGTGGTGATTCAACACGATGATACGGGCACTGGTATCGCAGGGATCGTAACTTTCATGGACTGAATGAAAATCCGTATCGGTATAAGTAT
>CAZNET010000545.1:0-2117 GCA_964571885.1 uncultured Pirellulales bacterium | reverse complement strand
TGACGGTCTGACCGGACATTTGGAGGTTGCGAAATATCCGTTCAATTCAGATGGCTGGACCGGTAAAATAACCCGGCAGGGCAGACATAAAACTGGTTACTGGCTGCCGTGGTGGCCCTATGAGCAGACCGGTTACTGGTACGACGGCATGATCCGCTGCGGCTATCTGCTTGACAATGATTTTCTGATTGATAAAGCAAAAGAGCAGATCGATTACGTGCTCGATAATCCCGACGCCAACGGCATGCTCGGGCCGAGACACACCAAGAGCCGATGGCCCCACGCGGTCTTTTTCAGAGCGCTGATGGCAGAGTACTCCGCGACCGGCGACAAAAGAATCATCGAAGCGATGAAAAAGCATTATCTTTCCGGAACATCCGAACATAAGGCTTATCGTGAGGTTTGTAATGTCGAGCAGTTATGCTGGCTGTACGGGCTCACAAACGATCGGCGTCTTCTGGAAATGGCTCAGGGTATTTATGAATTTTACAATGAAAAATACGGTCCCCGCAAAGAACCGCATACGACAGTACAGGGTTTGCTTTCGGATACCAAACCCCGTGAGCATGGCGTGACATTTAATGAGATGGTAAAGCTGCCTGCGATCTTTTACATGTACACAGGGGATGAAAAACTGCTTAATGCTTCAATCAACGGTTTTAAGAAACTTGATAAATTCCATATGCTGATCGACGGCGTTCCCAGTTCAAACGAGCATCTGGCGGGCAAAAATCCAAGGGTTTGTCACGAGACCTGTGACATCGCGGATTACACATGGAGTGCCGGCTATATGCTGCTGGCGACCGGGCAGACCGAATGGGCGGACAAAATTGAAAGAGCCTGCTTCAACGCCGCTCCGTCTGTTATCACGAAAAACTTCAGGGCGCATCAGTATTTTTCGGGCGCGAACCAGTTTTTAGCAACGCGTACGTCGAGTCACAGTATTCATGAACCGAATATGGCGTCGTACCGGCCGGGTCATTTTGTCGAGTGCTGCACCGGCAATGTCAATCGTATCATGCCCAATTACGCTGCGAGAATGTGGCTCAGTGACGGCAAAGACGGCCTGGTTGCCGCTTTGTATGGTCCCAGCGAGGTCAAAACAAGACTGGGCGAAAAAGGCAATGTCGTTACTGTCACTGAAAAAACAGATTACCCGTTTTCGGATACCATCGAATTTCATATCAAATCAAGAAAGAATGTGAAATTTCCCTTATGGCTTCGCATTCCCGGCTGGTGCAAAAACGCGTCGATTGCAATTAATGAAAAACCGCTTGAACTTAAAACAAAAGCCGGCAGCTTTGTGAAAGTTGACCGCCGATTTAAATCGGGCGATATCATAAAACTGTCGCTGCCGATGGAGATACAATTATCTCACTGGGAAGAAGGCGGCATCGCGGTCGAGCGGGGTCCGCTGGTCTATTCGATGCTGATCGACGAACACCGAAAAGTCAATAAACGGGTTGCCAAATCAAACGAACAGTTCCCTGCCTGGGAGATAACACCCGCGGGTCCTTGGAATTGTGCTCTGGTTATTGATGAACAGAATCCTGAAAAATGCCTAAACATCATCGAAAGACCGATAGGCGAAAATCCCTGGATTGTAGATCAGACGCCGTTGGTTCTCGAAGCGAAAGTGAAAAAAGTGAAAAACTGGCACCTTCAAAAGGGAAGATATAATCCGAAGAAAAAAGAAAAAGAGTTAACGCAGTATGAGTTTACACCTCATTTACCCAAAAAGGTGAAAACAGAGGATACGATCGAAACCGTGACATTAGTACCATATGGGTGTACCCATTTGAGATTGACGATATTTCCCAATGCCGGAAATCCTTAAAAATAAAATTCTGCAAATTTTAAGGCATCCCGATTACAAACCGGTAACCGTCTCTAAATTAGCAAAAACACTTGGCATCCGTTCTGAGGATTATCCTGTTTTCAAGGAAGTTTTTGATCAGCTTCATCAATCCGGTCAGGTTGTAATGGGAGAAAGAAGCACGGTGGCGCTTCCTTCGATCTCGGGACGATTTGTCGGCCGTTTTCGTTTGAATCCGAAGGGATTCGGTTTTGTTGTTCCTCTGGATCCGGCATTTAACGATGATCTGTTTATCCCGCCC
>CAZNET010000544.1:0-2131 GCA_964571885.1 uncultured Pirellulales bacterium | reverse complement strand
GTTAGTGAATTCGATGATCTTCACCAAAATTTCCGAGACGTTATCTGTTATCAATGACTGCATTCTTTTCCCTGTTTTTTTAATAATGGCTTTTGAAGGGAAGGGCGGCGAAAGCTTTTATGAAATCTTCCCTGATACTCTTGTTTTCATCCATGATCTTATAAATCGTTATTGAATTATTATAAAGGTTTTAATTCGATATCGTTTCTTCCAACGATTTTTCCTTTTGTTCCTCTTGCTTTAGAATCTGCCTGATTTCGTTGAGTGTTTTGGTTTTGCGAAGTTCCATAATCCTTGAGAGTTTATGAAATACGCTTTCGTCATATAGCCGATGACCGCCTTCGGTCCATTGGGATTCTTTTATTAAGCCCATCGTGGTATAATTGTGCAGCGTTTGTCTTGAAAAAGGGGTGTATCTAACCAGATCGCCAATCCGAAATAGCTTTACAGGAACTTCGAAATTTACTGTTTGAGTTTTCATCTTAAGCAAGCTGCCTCATCGAATATCACTTAACTTCTTTTTATAAAAGTAGTTACAAAGAACATCAATAAACATATTTTACATTTTGTAAAATGTAAAATACATTCTTGGAAAAGTCAATAAAAAAATTAAAAAAATTAAATATTTTTTTGAGAACGGTTTCGCAGTTGACAGTGGCCAATTCAATTGTCCCTTGGAATCAAAAAAGCAAGATTGTCGTATTTTTTCTTATCTAAAGCACGGACAAGGTTCGGTTTGTCTCATTCGTTGTTAAAGAACTTCAAGGCCTGCGAGATCGCAGCCGCTTCGCAGGAGCAGGCCCAGGGCATCGACCAGGTCAACACGGCCGTTGCCCAGATGGACAAGGTCACCCAGCAGAATGCAGCCAACGCCGAGGAATCCGCAAGCGCTTCGGAGGAATTAAGTGCTCAGGCCGAGTCAATGAAACAGGCGGTCGAAGAGCTGGTCTCGCTGGTGGGGGGGTCGGAGGCGAACACCGGAATAGGTAAAACCGGTCGACGTCTGAATGTGAAGGTGGATCATGAGGCAGCGAAAAAGGCTCATGAGGCCTTGAGCAAAGGCAGTAAAATGTCGAAGACCGATCATGTTTTCCACAGCATCGCGAAAAGTGAAGACCACAGTGATGAGCATTCAGTTTCTGTAAAAAGCGATGCCGAGAAGGTCATTCCGCTGGATGATGAGAATGATTTCAATGATTTTAATGACTGACGGTGACAGTTATTAGCTATAGGCGGGCTATTCACCCTTACGGCCCGCCTATTTTTTTACTATCACATCTTAGAATCAGGAGAATGTAAAATGGGAAAGTCATTAATGATTGTCGATGATTCGGCGACGATGAGAAAAATTATTATGCGAACGGTTCGCATGTCCGGTCTGGAAATTGAAAAAACAGAAGAGGCCGGTAACGGCGTTGAAGCTTTGGAAAAACTCAATGCTTCAACAGTCGACATTATGTTATGTGATATTAATATGCCGGAAATGTCAGGGCCCGAACTCGTAAAAAAAGTTCGCGAACTGCCCGATTGTTCCGACACGAAAATTATCATGGTATCGACTGAGAGTGCTCAGGAAACGATCGATACATTATTATCCTATGGAGCCAATGGATATATTACCAAGCCTTTCACGCCGGAGAAATTTCAGGAAAAATTGTCTCCGTTCATGAATTAATGTCACTGTTATTGTTGCAGAGATCTTAAATAAATAACATAAAAAATACAGAGGCGGTTTAATTTTATCGCTTTGAAGACAAAGAAAGTTCGTAAACGCTGGGAGTGTCAGTGGTTTTTTTCGCGGAATATATAACTGTTCATTCCAAATAATACCGTTATGGTTCGCTTGAACGGCCTAAAGAAACGTTTATGACCGGCAAATATCTCAACCACTCTATCATTTCGAGATAGAAGAGTTATTTCCGATTTGCGATTTTCATTTCCTGAAAATTCCTGAAAATATGGATTCGTGTTATTCTTTAGTCAGACGAACGGGAAATTATTAAAGAGAAGCTTGATTTTATTCCGTCCAAATGTAAAAATCAGCTATGCTTGTTGCTAATGACGTTTAATTTTACGATTACCTTAATTATATGAGATCAAAAAGGTGTCAGACAGTAGTTATACAATCAGC
>CAZNET010000543.1:0-2141 GCA_964571885.1 uncultured Pirellulales bacterium | reverse complement strand
CCTTTGCCGTAGTAGAATTTCTTGTCTTTGATATCATCCGGACTGACACCTAATTCCAGGAGCTGAAGTTCGGTCGGTTCGAATTGCGTTTTGCAGCTCGGGCAGATTTTCCTGATAAGACGTTGGGCGACGAGGCCTTCGATGGTTGCGGTAAGCAAGAAAGTTTCGATACCCAGGTCAAGAAGACGGGCGACCGAACTTGGAGCATCGTTGGTATGAAGTGTCGTAAATACAAGGTGGCCGGTTAGAGACGCCTGGGCGGCGATTTCTGCCGTTTCAAGGTCACGAATTTCACCGACCAGCACGATATCAGGGTCCTGACGCAAGATCGATCGAAGGCACTTTGCGAAGGTTAACCCAATACTCGGATTCATCTGTACCTGTATAATGCCGTCCACGTCATATTCGATAGGATCTTCGGTGGTGATAAGTTTTGATTCGATATCATTTAACTCGTTCAATGCTGAATAAAGCGTTGTTGTTTTACCGCTGCCGGTCGGTCCGGTCACGATAACAATTCCGTTTGGTTTGCTGATGAGTCTTCTTACGGTACTCAGGTCTCTTTGGGTGAAACCTAATTGTTCCAGATCAAATTTTACCTGGCTTCTGTCAAGAATACGAAGCACAACGCTCTCGCCGAACATCGTAGGTAAAACGCTGACACGCATATCCACGGGATTTCCCTGAACGGTCAGTGAAATACGTCCGTCCTGAGGAAGTCGCCGTTCCGCGATGTCAAGATTGGCCATAACTTTGATACGCGAACTCAAAGCCGCCGCAATATGCCTCGGAGGCGGCACCATTTCGTATAGCACGCCGTCGATACGGTATCGCATTTTGTATTCATCTTCGAACGGTTCGAAATGCACGTCAGAGGCCTTATCGCGTATTGCCTGCAGTAGAACGAGGTTCAGAAGTTTTTTGACAGGATTGGATTCGGACAGTTCCTTCAGTTCATCCAGGTCGATGCTTTGGTTTCTTCCGTCGAATTCAGATAAATAACTGTCTTTTTCAATTTCTGTGATCAATTCGTCGATACCTTCACGATCGTCCTGATTTTCATAAAATTTCGTTAATATTTCTTCCAGTGAGGCCTTGTCCGTAAATTTCGCTGAGATTTTCAAGCCGGTTAGTTTGTTGAGATCGTCGACGGCCCGAAAATTATCCGTGCTGTCCAGAGCTACTACTAGTTCATTCTCACTTTCGTTGAAGCTGAGTGGGACAATATGATAAGATTTCGCCATTTGAGCGGGAACCTGTTCGATGACCTCAGGGGTAATATCGACCGCTTTGAGATCGACATACTCCATTCCTCTTTGACCGGCAAGGGCTATCTGAAGTTGTTCTTCGTTGATATAACCCTTCTCGAGAAATATCTGTCCGATCTTTTGCTTGCCTTTTTTCTGCTTTTGAACTAACAGGCACTCGTGGACTTTATCTCGTGTCAAAGCACCCATTTTAATGAGGATTCTACCTAATGTTCTTCCCCGTAATTGTTCGACTTGAGGAATTTCTTTGGATGATTTTAACTTTGCCATTTTTTAACTTCCGATAAAGTTTATCTTGTCTTTATTTTGAATATATCACATTAAAGCCTTTATGTCAAATGTTTTACAAATATGACATATGGTTATTAAGACAATGTAAATTCATGTTTTTATTAGTTTTATGTTAATTTTCAGGAGATTTTCTGATAATTTCGAAAAATATTATTCACTCAATTCTTATAAACCTTTATGGTTTATCTTATGTCCTGAGAATTGGTCCAAGATCATCAATTGCGCCTTCGGCATGTTCTTTGCCTTTTATGCTTTGCATCTTGGACATCGCCTTATCCTGAAGAGCTCCCGGCTGCCTTGCTTTGTCAAGCATTTCTACAAGCGTGATTTTCCCGGCATCATATAATTGCCATAAATGCTCATCTAAAAGCTGCATACCAAGTTTTTTCCCTGTCTGAATACTTGAATCAATACGGTACGTCTTATTTTCTCTTATTAGATTCGCGATAGCGGGTGTGACAACCATAAACTCATAAGCTGCTACCCTGCCCTTGCCTGTTTTAAGCGGACAAAGAGCCTGGCTGAGCACCGCAATCAGGTTAGTACTGAGCTGAACCCGAATCTGCTCCTGCTGGTCGGGCG
>CAZNET010000542.1:0-2153 GCA_964571885.1 uncultured Pirellulales bacterium | reverse complement strand
TTCAAGCCCTCAAACGAGGGCTTTTTTTATGCCGTTTACGCTATTGAATCCAAAGCATAACATCATTTTTAACTTCATGTTATTAAACATAACTTCATGTTTGACAATAATTTAATCGACAGCAATTTTTTTTATTGATATTTAGGACGAATTTGTTTATAATATTGAATCAAGATGTATCGTTATTTATTTGTTATCGGTTAGGTTATTTTTTAGGAGGAGTATTATGTACACTCACGCCAAATCTTTGTTAACAATCCTGGTCATTATCACATGTATTGGTATTGTCAAAGCCGAACTTGAAGACGATCCCTGTCTCATCGCCTGGTGGCAATTTGAAGAAACATCCGGTACCATGGCGAAAGATTCAATCGGTAATTACGACGCGATATTTACCGAGCCTAATGGTTTAAAGAACCATTGGGATCCCAATGGAGGCTGGGACGGCAGCGGCGCTTTGCATTTCATACCCGGTGCCGGAAATTCAGCCGCACTGGAAGCCTATGCCAAGTGGGGTCATATAAAAGACGGTAACTGGGTGGAATTTGTCAATACCGACCCCAATACTTACCCTGACACGTGGGACACAAACGATCCAAATACTTATGATTATACCGATGTCTACAGCTGGGCCGATTTTAATGATTTAAGTTTTACCGTTTCCTTCTGGGCTAAAAACGATCCGAATGTCGGTACTGATGGAGCGGCCTTTGTTCGAAAAGGATACGCATGGTGGTTGAATAAAACGGCTGCGTGGGAATTGCATGATTTTCGATTTCATATCATTATCCCGGATCAAACCGCTCCGGTTCAGGCCGCTTACCGTGATGCTCCAATGAATGACGGTCAATGGCATCACTGCGCCGGCGTTTACAGCCGGGATCTGGAAAGGATGTGGCGTTATTACGACGGCACATTACCCGATGCGGAAAACGCTCAGCAGCCGAATCCAAGGGATGTACCTGAACCGGGCTTTCCTATCACTCAGAACGTGAATCTTGTTATGGGACAAAGCTGGAACGGCTGGATCGATGAGGTCAGAATCTTTTATCGCGCATTAAACCAGCGTGAGATCCGGTCACTTGCAGGTCAAATTAGTTTGTTTCAGGCTTGGGATCCGCATCCTGCCGAGGAAGAAATTATACCTCCCACCACCACATCCGTGGTATGGAAAGCCGGTGACAAGACAAGCGCTGATGACTGGCAGGAAATCTTCCTTGCCGGCAATTTCGAGGATGTCAACAGTGCCAGTGTCGCCGATCCGATCGGCGCGGTTCGACTTGATCCGAACAACATTGTAGGCCCCGACGGAAACGGAGATTATAGCTTCGATATTTCGACGCTGGGCCTGGTTCTCGGTAACACCTATTACTGGCGAGTGGACTGCTATAACGACCTCGAACTGAATATGTGGAAAGGTCAGGTCTGGGAATTTACTGTGGCTGATTACTTTGTCATTGACGACTTTGAAAGCTATACCAGTGAAACCCAGTTAAAGAATAACTGGCTCGGTGATGGATCCGGATTTATTTATCTCGAAGGTGACGAAGCCACCGAAACTACTACGATCGACGAGCAGTCTTTACATGTCACCAACTTCTTCGGTTCTTACGGCGGCGCGATATATACTCTGCCGACGGGACTTTCCGACTGGAGCGAATTGACGGGGATCGGTGTCAAATCGCTGTGGATCAGTTTCTATGGGATCAGCACCAACCCTGCCGCACCGATCTATGCCTATATCGAAGACGGCAGCAGCAGCTATTATGTCGAATATCCCGATCCAAATATGGCCAATGCTGAACAATGGCAGATCTGGCGGATCGATCTCAAAGACTTCACCGATCAGGGACTTGACCTGACCAATATCACAAAGGTGGCGGTCGGCATCGGTGACCGCTCCGGCAGCGATCCGGGCATCTTCGCCGATGTGTATTTCGACAATCTTCGCGTCTATGTGCCGGTCTGCGTCCCGGACATACTAAAACCGGTCGCCGATGTCAATAACTACGGCCAAAGCTCAGACTGCACCGTGGACAACAAAGATCTTGACTTGCTGGGCCGTGACTGGCTCAAGTACAGTTATACCGCGACATCCGTCGTGCCGAGCACAACGGACCTTGAGCTTTACTATTCGTTCACCGGCGACGATC
>CAZNET010000541.1:0-2172 GCA_964571885.1 uncultured Pirellulales bacterium | reverse complement strand
GAAAGCTCGACGATATATCTATCAACCGGCGTATTATAGGACGAACGTTTTATCTCGACCAACTCCCGCAATGTCCCTATAAAAGCATTTATGTTTCCCGTCAGGGTCAGCCGAAGGTGGTGATTTTCGGCGGACCGCTGCGATGCAGGGAGAATATCTTTATTCGTTCGCAAGACGGCACTATCACACTCAACGCCCCGCCGGGACAAAAGCAGGTAAGCCTGATCCGCAAACACCCGTTTAGGCCCAATGTGCCTCCGATCCAGTTAAACAGCTCATTTGAGCTTAACGATGTGATCGCCAAGTTGTGTGAGGAACCGGTGCGTTATGACGATGAAATGCCGGTCGGGCTGGGGGTTTCGTATGCGAATCTGCTTCCGATTCTACAGCAGATGGTGGAAAAAGGAGCGTTTGAGTCGAAAGATATTCAATTTGTGGCCGGTCCGAAACCTAATTTTTAGTCTAAATGTCAAGAGAAACCGGCTCTTCGGCCGATAATGTTAGAAAGAAAAAAATCCGGCGGGGTTCGCCCCGCTGTCAGTCATAAAAGGAAGTGGTTTTCGCAGGATTACGGAAAGGTGTAAATAGGTTCATGGAGGGGTGATATTTGTCGCCTCTAATTATTAAAGGCAAAGTATGAGACTGGAAAAAGTAGTTTTAAACGGGTTTAAGAGCTTCGCGGACAAAACGGAATTCAATTTCAATAAGCCGATCACGTGCATCGTCGGACCGAACGGCTGCGGCAAGAGCAATGTTGTGGACGCGGTGAAGTGGGTCCTGGGTGAACAGCGTGTCAAGAGCCTGCGAAGCGGTCACATGGCCGATGTCATCTTCAGCGGCTCGATGAGCCGAAAGCCTCAGGGCATGGCTGAGGTAAATCTTCTGTTCTCCAACCGTTCCGGCAAACTGGCGATCGAATCCGACGAAGTGCAGATCACGCGGCGGATCTATAAAAGCGGCGAAAGCGAATACCTGATCAATAACAAACCCTGCCGGCTCAGGGACATCCGTGAATTGTTCATGGATACCGGCGTCGGGGCACGGGCGTATTCGATCATGGAACAGGGTCAGGTCGATCAGCTTCTCAATGCCTCGAAGACGGAACGCCGGGCGATCTTCGAAGAAGCCGCGGGTATCAGCAAGTATAAGGCGCACAAACTCGAAGCGCTTCGCAAACTGGAACGGACCGAACAGAATTTACTACGTCTGGCCGATATTCTCGCGGAAGTGACAAAACAGCTTCGCAGTGTCAAGTACCAGGCGGGCAAGGCACGAAATTACCTGGCCTATACCGAACGGCTCAAAGAGCTTCAGGTGAACTACTCGCTGGTCGAGTACGCGAAGATCGATTCGTCTCAAAAGGAAAAACAAAATGCTTTGGCCGAAGTTCAGCAGCAATTCGCCTCGCTGGCGGCCAGGCTCGGTGCCGACGAAAGCAGGACCAGCGAACTGGGCCGACAGATCATCGACGTCGAAAACCAGGTCAATCAAATGGACAATTCACTTGTTTCGGTGCAGAGCAGGATCGAACAGAATCTTCAGCGGATCGAGTTCCTGCAAAGCCGAATCGGTGAACTGGAAGAGCGCAAAAAAGCGGCCCGCAAACGGATCGACGCGATCGACCAGCACCAGAAACATTCGATCAGCGAAGTGAAGTCCTGCAAACAGCAGCTCAATGAAAGCGAATCGGCGATCGAAGCCAAACAGCGGCAGGCCGATCAGCTTGAAGCCGAGATAACGGATTTGAATCGGTGCTGCGCGAGCCTCGAAGCGGACCTCGAAGACGAAAAATCCGGGATCATCGACATCGTTCGTCGAACCGCCCAACTGCATAACGAGATACAGAGCATCTCGGTCTATCGCAATAATCTGGCCAATCAGAAGGAACGGCTTTCGGACCGGGCCAGCACGGCCAAACAGGAACTCGAGCAATTGCTGACCGAAAAGGCGCAGTACAAGACCCGTCTAAGTGACATCGAGAAGGTGCTGTCGGAACTGCAGGTAAGCCTCGAAGGTAAAAAGACTCAGATCGAACGGATCGACGAGCGGATCCAGGCCGATACCGGCAGACTGTCGCATAACAAAGAAGTGCTCAGCGCTTTGAACAGCGAACTGAAGGTAGTCCGTGACATGGAAACGCGGCGCGAGGGATTGAATACCGCGGTCAAGAAT
>CAZNET010000540.1:0-2183 GCA_964571885.1 uncultured Pirellulales bacterium | reverse complement strand
TCCCGGGCGATTTCGACGATCTGCTCGCCGATCGCAAGACAGGCCGTGGCTGCCGGCGATGGAGCGTTTAGGACATGAATGGAATTATCTCCTTTTTCGATCCGAAAATCGTCCACCAATGCGCCGTTTGACAAAAGCGCCTGAGCGCGTACGCCGGCTCGCGAGGGGACGATATCGTCGGCCTGGAGGGAGGGGATCAGCCTTTGCAGTTGCCGTAAAAATTCCTTTTTGCTGAAGGCCCGGCGATACTCATTGAATCCATACTTCCAGAACTTCATAAACAAAAGCCAGGTACCCGGATACGTCAGTGACTGCCAGGCATCTTTCCAATCAAAATCCAGCTTGCCGTATCCTTCGCGCTTGAATGAAAAAACCGCATTGGGCCCGCATTCGACCGAACCGTCGATCATTCGCGTAAAATGAACACCCAAAAAAGGAAAGTTCAGATCCGGCACCGGGTAAATCAGATTCCTGACCTTATGCTTGCCTTTCGAAGTCAGCTCGTAATAATCTCCCCTGAAAGGGATGATCCGCAATCCGGGATTCACTCCGTCGGCCCGCGCGATCCTGTCACTATTGAGGCCCGCGCAATTAATGATATACCGAGCTGCAAAATCGCCTTTTGTCGTTCCCATCACAATTTTTCCGTTCGACCGCCGAATGTGTCTCACTCGGCAGTTCGTTGCGATTCGGTTTTCAGCCGAACGTGTTGAAACCAGTTCCGCGAGTTTCTCAGCAACTTCTTTGAAATCGATGATACCGGTACAAGGGACAAAAATTCCCGCGATGCCGTCGCTGAAAGGTTCGATCTGCTTTATCCGTTCAGTGGAAATTTTTTCAATTCCTTCAACGCCGTTGCCCAGACCGTTTTGATAGACCCGTTCCATGCTGTCCAGTTGATCCTCGGCGGTCGCGACGATCACTTTGCCGCAAATATCGTGGGCGATGTCATGCTGTTCGGCGAAGGCTACCAACGCTTTTCGGCCCTTTGTGCAATTGATCGCTTTGAACGAACCGGGCCTGTAATAGATTCCCGAATGAATCACGCCGGAATTATGGCCGGTTTGATGAAAGGCGAGCGAATTCTCCTTTTCCAGGACCGCTATTGAGATGTCCGGAAAGTTCTGGCTTAAACAGTCAGCCGCTGCAAGGCCGACAATCCCGCCACCGATGACGATTACTTCAAATTCTTTTCGGTCCATGAAAAATCCTCAAATCCTTCAGCGATTGTGCTGCATGTACCGCACCAGCGCTTATTGTTCCTGTTCAACCGATTCAGCCTGATCTTCCTGCTGCGTCGGGGCCGGTTCTTCGGTTTGTGCTTCTTGCGGCAGCTGACCTTCCGCCACGACAGTAACTTTTACCTTGACGGTCACATCCGGAGCGAATTTCAATTCAGCTTCATGTTCACCGATTTGTTTGATGTGCTCATGCAGCTTGACAATTTCATCTGCGACTTCAAATCCCTGCTCGCGAAGGTTGGCGGCGATTTGAGCGATACTGACCGAGCCGAACAGATGTCCCTGCTCGTTGGCTTTGGCAGCGATGACCGCCTCGGCGCCTTCGACCTTTTCTGCCGCACGCTCAATGCGTTTGCGCTGCTCAAGACGCTGCTCGGCGCGCCGGGCCTTTTCATCAGCCAGCGCAAGAAGATTTTCTTCGGTTGGTACCGTCGCCAGACCGTACGGGATCAGATAATTCCGTGCGTAACCGTTTTTTACTTCGACTACATCACCAAGCCAACCTAATTTCTCTATGTCCTCAGTCAACAATACTTTCATTTTGATACCTCAACTGTATTATCTTTTTTAATTTTTTTCAACCGTAACACTATGCGGTAAACGGAAGCAGTGCCATATATCGGGCTCGTTTGATAGCGATCTTTACTTTTCTTTGACACTTGGCACAGTTGCCGCTGCGTTTGCGGGAATATATCTTTCCCCGATGCGTCAGCAGCTTGCTCAGAGTATCGATATCTTTATAATCGACATAATCGATCCCCCGGCGGCAGAATCTGCACTGCGTCTGTTCGCGAATACCGGCAATGGTGCGTTTGTTTTTATTATGTGTCTTTATTTTCACCGTTTTCATTGTTTTCATATTACACCTTTTTATCCTTTAAATAATTATTTCTTTCTGATGAATCTGTCTTAAAAGGGTATATCATCACTTCCCTCATCCGA
>CAZNET010000539.1:0-2226 GCA_964571885.1 uncultured Pirellulales bacterium | reverse complement strand
ACGACAGTGCTGGTTATAAGTGTGATTGGTTTTGCGGCGGGTTTGTTTTTGCTGGTCAGGCAGTCGAAGAAGGCGGAGGATAAGCCGGACGTTGTTTATCAGCCGCACAAGCAGAGCCAAACAATCAAGGCCCGGCTGATCAATGAACAGCCGGTCATTGAACGTGTCGAGGCCAGCAGATTCAAAAACACCTGGCGACCCCGGCCGGTGAGTTATTGCTGAATCATCTTCAGCAAAGTGTCGGGGACATCGGCCAGAGAAACGATCTTTTCAGCCGCTCCGAGCAAAATGGCCTCCTTGGGCATCCCGAAAACCACACTGGACTGCTCGTCCTGCGCGATTGTATGAGCCCCGCTGTCACGCATATTCAAAAGCCCCCGCGCCCAGACAATATGCATCCGGTTGTCATAGAAAACCACGATCTCCCTGATCATGTCTAAAAACTGGTTCGGCTTACGGAAAGCTGTTTTTCCCACAGGACTCGAAACGCCGCAAATGCCTCCATGCAAAACGTGCGACAGTGAGAGTTCCGATATATCTTCAAAAAGGGTATCTGAGGTGTCTTTTTCACCGGTCTACATCTAAAATCTCATACGTTTTAAAAAGATTTTCTTCGTCTATAACCAACGTATCTAATCAATCTTCGTAAAATAAGAAAATAAACTTAATTACTTTGTTTATAAAAACTAATGAAAATTATTGATTCGCCGTAAACCGATAAAAAACTGTTTTTGGGATTCCCGGCGCCTGCCCCAATCCAATAAATGTTGGAAATGACTAAACAATTATACAATTTGACGATACCTGCATCCATTTATTCAATATAATGGGGTGTGGTAGCATGGAAAAAAACCACGCTATAAACAATGGTGTTGAAAAATTTAATCCCGGTCATGGTATCTGGGACAATGAAATTCTGTCTGTTCAGGAGGAAGGTTAAATGGTAACTTTCACAAAAAAAATATTGAGTGTCGTTTTTGCGGTTTGTTTCTTCTTTAGTTTCTGCTACGCAAAACCCTATGCCGACGGCGACCTTAACAGGGACGGTATTGTTGACTTCAGGGATGTAAAAACGTTGAACGAACAATGGCTTGACAGCATCGCCGGCTGCAGCGAATCGAATTCACCGGATATTGACTTTAATAAAACCGTCAACCTCAAAGATTACGCCGTCATGGCCAACAACTGGAAAAAAGGCGGATCCTTCTCGATCGATCGCCCCGTTCCCCCTGACTCAGGCGTCCTCGATGTCACGAAATTTCCTTACAACGCCGACAACACAGGTACCACAGATGTCACTTCGACCCTTCAGTCTGCCCTTGATAACGCAGACGTCGTTTACCTGCCCAATGGAACCTACCTGGTTTCCGATACCCTGCAGTGGAACAGTATCACCACGCTCATGGGCCAAAGCACCCTGGGAGTGGTTATCAAACTGCAGGATTCCTGTCCCGGCTTTGAAACCAATGCCAACAAAGCGGTCATCAATACCGCCGGCGGCGGGACACCACAGAACGTCTTCAGAAATTATGTACGCCATTTAACCATTGATACAGGCTCCGGAAACCCCGGTGCGGTCGGTATGAAATGGTACAGTAATAACGTCGGCGCGACAGCCGATATACGGATCCGCTCAGGGGACGGTCAGGGCATGATCGGGCTTGACTGCCGGACCGAATACGGCCTGAACGGTCCCACCTCGGCAAAAAATATCCATGTCATCGGTTTCGACCGAGGTGTCAATCCCGATACCCATCATGGCTGCCCCATGGAACATATTATCCTGGAAGATCAGAACCAGTTCGGCGTTCACAGTGACGGTTGGTCAAATGTTACCATTCGCGGACTTGTCAGTGACAATACCGTTACGGCTCTCTATAAAGAAAAGGGACTGCTGACACTGATCGATTCTAAATTGACCGGCGGCAGCGGCGGCTATGCGGTGACCACCGGCTCCAGCAGTTATGCGTTCATTCGCAACGTTCATACCTGCGGTTACAGTCTGGCCGTCAACAACTACGCCGGCAGCGGTACCGACCTGCCCGACGGCTATGTCAGCGAATTTTCAAACAGAGGCTACCAGATGCTCTGGACACAAACCGAACAGTCACTGAACCTGCCCAGAAAAGAAACACCGATACCCGAATGGGACACCGATATGAATGACTGGGCCAACGTCGATCACTATGGCGCGATCCCCGGCGACGGCGGCGACGACTCGGCAGG
>CAZNET010000538.1:0-2228 GCA_964571885.1 uncultured Pirellulales bacterium | reverse complement strand
AGCTGTCTTTTGAACATATCAAGGTTCTGCAGACAAAACCGAATGGAACGTAAACCTAAATAGGGATTCGGTTCGGGTGAAAACCTTTTTTGCTGAGTATATTTATCCGCTCCCAGATCGGCGGTTCTGATAATGACGGGTTTGTCTTTGAAAACTTCCACCGTTTTCGCATACGCCTTATAGTGTTCCTGCTCCGAAGGCTCCGTATTACGGTTGAGGTATAAAAATTCGGTTCTGTAAAGACCGATCCCATCTCCGCCTTTTTCCAGAACCAACTCAGCTTCGTCGGGAAATTCGATATTCCCCAGCAAAAAAATCCGGGTTCCATCTCTGGTAACAGCAGGCTCTTCCCTGATGGCGTCGAGTTTATGTTCGAGCTGGACAAATTCTTTGGAATAGGCTTGATATTGTTCGATCGTATCCTCATCGGGCGAAACAATAACGATCCCTTTATTACCGTCAACAATCACCCTATCCCCCGCCTGAACCAGTTTACTGATATCTTCAAGTGCGACCACGGCCGGGATGCCCAGCGAACGAGCAACAATCGCGCTGTGACTTGTCCTGCCGCCCGCATCGGCGGCGATTCCCTTAACGAAAATTTTGTTAAATTCAGCGGTCTGTGTCGGACTTAATTCTTTGGCGACAACAATCACATCTTCTCTGAGATGGCGGATATCCTCGCGTTTTCCCCCCAGTAACTGCCTGAGTAATCGTTTCTCAATATCATAAATATCCGCGGCACGTTCACTGATGTACACATCTTTGATTTTGGAAAAATGCGATGCAATTTCCCGCATAATCGTGGAAACCGCATATTCAGCGGAAACCGATTCATTATGAATCATGTCGGTCATTTTTCTTCTGAGGCTTCTGTCCTTCAGGAATCTCTGATGAACGGCGAAAATATCTTTAATTTTCCGTTCTTCGATTTCGTCCTGGCTGGCTTCGAGTTTTATCAATTCGTCGATCGCATCCTTAAAGGCGTTACGAAGCCTCTGTATTTCCGTTCTGCGCTGAGTTGGCGCAATTTTTCTGCGTGGTATCAGATAATCCTCTGAATCGATAACTAACGCCTTGGATATACTGATCCCAGGCGAAACAGCGATACCATGTTTTACTTCCATGGTTAATCAATCATCCTTTTTATCATCATTTTCGGGCGGCGGCTCATCGAACATCCTTACTTCAACAAGTTCCTTCAACGCTTCCAGGGCCTGCGGAGCATCGGGCCCCTCGGCTTTTATTTTTAATTTACTGCCGACTGTCGCGGCCAGCATCGACATCTGCATAATACTCTTGCCGTCAACGGAATTTTCGTCATTACTGACCGTTATTTCACTTTGATACTGGTTAGCAAGATCAACAAACTGCATAGCCGGGCGCATATGAAGACCATCTGCATTTTTGATTTCTACGGATGTTTCATATGCAAGTTTCTCCAAATCCGATTCTCCTAAAAAAACAATCAATCGTTACAGCTCCGGATTATCGTCAGCCTCTATCAAAAGATCCTTTATCTCATCGATGCTCGTGCTTTGTCTCAGGAATTTCAGGAATTTTTCTTTTTGCAGGTGATTAAAGATTTTTTCCATAATCTGCAAATGTTGACTCGGATCATCAACAGGGCTGATAATCAAAATAACAGAATAAACGGGCTGTTTGTCCAACGCACTAAAGTCTATTCCTTCTTTACTCTGGCCGACGGTCGCTACTGCTTTTTTCACACATGCGTGTTTTACATGCGGCAAGGCGACTCCTTTTCCATAGCCGGTACTAGCTTCTTTCTCCCTTTTAATAACCGCTTTTCTGACTTTTTCTGCCTCAGCATCACTGAATTTGCCGGCTTTTTTTAATGACTCAACAAGTTCTGCTATAGCGCTGTCCCTGTCCTGAGACTGCAAGTCGGGTACAGACGCTTTAAAACAAACAAAATCACTAAATTTCATTTTTACTCCAAATACGATATCATCATATTATATTTACAATTTTATACTTAAAAAAGTACAATTAGGTTTTTTCGCTTCGTGTTTCTATATGTTTATTGTTCCTTTCTTTTTCTTTTTTTCGTCTGAGTTGTCGCTCCATCTTATGAACTGCGGTATCGATACAAGCATACGCATCATCCCCGGTTTCACTGACAACAAAGATGTTACTATGTTCTCCTTTTGTAATAATTTCCACTTCAATTTGACCGCCTTCACTGCCGTCAATAATCACCTCTACCT
>CAZNET010000537.1:0-2240 GCA_964571885.1 uncultured Pirellulales bacterium | reverse complement strand
GTTCAAAGCTCTAGGCCGAGGCGGCATCGAATTTATCGGTTCAAACAACAACCACGTGCTCAGCTTTATTCGAAAATATAAAGACGAATCGATTTTAGTGGTAGCGAATTTGTCACGTTTTTGCCAGATCGCCCAGTTGTCTATGCCCTCCTATGCCGGCTGGGTTCCGGAGGAAGTGTTTGGCGGCAACCAGTTTCCGCTGATTACCGATAATCCCTATATTCTATCACTGGGCCCGCACAACGCGTACTGGTTCACACTGCAAAAGCCTAAAGAGGCAGCCGCAACTGTTCCCGGCCGGGAGTATCCGCGACTGGAATCCGAGACCCCGTGGAAAAATGTCACAGAAAGCGATTTCTTTGTTCTGCTAAGCAGGATTCTGCCGGATTACTTCAGAAAATGCCGGTGGTTTGGTGGCAAGGGAAAACCCATCCGCAGTACCGCGCTTATTGACAGCATCCCCGCATCCAAAGACAGAAACGCATCACATCTGACATTGGTCGAAGTCACCTACGTAGGGGCTCAAAAAGAGCTTTACCTGCTTCCGATCTCATTCGCCGCTCAGCAACAGGCACTGGATGTATCTCGGCAGAATCCGCAAAGCATTATCTGCGAAGCGATGCTGGCCGACGAAGAAGGTGTGATCTATGACGGTGTTTACGACCAAAAACTCCGAAGCGACCTGCTGAAAATCATCATCAACAGAAAGAATATCACGTTCGGTCAGAAAAAACTGTCCGGAAGCCGAAGCAAATGGTTCAAAAACCCTGAAAAATCAGATTTCGATTCCTTTGTTCTCAAGGGCGAACAGAGCAATACCTCGATCATTTACGAACAGACGTATTTTCTGAAGCTCTATCGTCGGCTCGAAAGCGGCATCAATCCCGACGCCGAGATCTCCCGCTACCTGACCGAGTACACCGATTTCGCTAACTTTCCGTCCTATGTCGGCACCCTCCACTGGCAGCGTGACAACTCGGACGCCCTGTCCATGGGCCTGCTGTTGAATTTTGTCGCCAATGAAAGCGATGCCTGGACTTATACGCTGGATTCGGTCAACCGTTATCTCACAGCCGCGGCTGCACAGAAAGAAAAATTAACCGACCAGATAAAAACACCGAAATCGATCCTGAGCATTGATACCAAAAACATCCCGCAACAGGTCACCGATATGATCGGCGCGGTCTATATTGAAATGGCTTCTCTGCTAGGCAAACGCACCGCCGAACTGCACTCGGCACTGGCATCACTCAAGCAAAACAAAGACGCGGTCCCGGAGCCGTTCACGCTGCTTTACCAAAAATCGGTCTATCAATCTATGCGGGTGCTCACGCTGGAAGTCTTTGCTCAATTACAGGAAAATCTTGCAACACTCGAAAACGAAACAAAACTGCAGGTCGAGGACATTATCAATACCAAACAGGATATTCTCAAGCGTTTCAGGAACATTACTGCTCACAAGGTCGGCGCGATGAAAATCCGTATTCACGGCGATTATCACCTGGGTCAGGTCCTTTACACCGGCAAGGATTTTGACATCATCGATTTCGAAGGCGAACCGGCCCGGCCGCTGAGTCAGCGCCGGCTCAAACAGTGTGCCCTGCGTGACGTGGCGGGCATGATCCGTTCGTTCCATTACGCCGCCCATGGTGCACTGATTTTAAGACCGGCGATGCAAACCGCCGATCCGCAGGAGTTGAAGACACTGGCCGATATCTGGTACTATTATGTTTCCGCCGTCTTTCTCGATGCGTATCTCGACATGGTCGGCAAGGCTCAATTTTTGCCCGGTAATAAAAAAGATTTTGATATGCTGCTTGGCGCTTTTCTGCTGGAGAAATCGATCTATGAGATGGGCTACGAACTGAACAATCGGCCCGACTGGCTGCCCATCGCCGTCAGAGGTACTCAGCAATTATTGAAAGGAAAGTTATAATTAACCATGAATCATAATCATATACAAACAGTCAAACCGTTCAGTCTTTTGAGTGAACATGATATTTACCTGTTCAGAGAAGGCAGTCACTTTCGGCTCTATGAAAAACTCGGCGCTCACATTGTCGAACATGAGGGCGAACAAGGAACCCACTTTGCCGTCTGGGCGCCCAACGCCGAACGTGTCATGGTCATCGGCGACTTCAATCAGTGGGATTCTCAAAGCCATCCTTTGAATGTCCGCTGGGACGGCTCGGGTATCTGGGAAGGCTTTGTCCCGGGCATCGGTGAGGGGACATTATATA
>CAZNET010000536.1:0-2240 GCA_964571885.1 uncultured Pirellulales bacterium | reverse complement strand
GTGACCTTCGTGGTGGTATTATAATTTTATCAGCATGGGCTGAAGCCCATCCTACGAAATTGATTAGAATCGGTGGGGCAAGCCCCACCCTACATTTGGAAATATGGAAGGTCTTCGGCCTGATTATTTTTCATCAGCATGGGCGAAGCCCATCGTTACGGCCTGGTTATTTTCGATCACCTCTGGCATCGCCTTTTGTATTGTTTTTTTCTGAAGGTTTGACGGAGAGGCCGGTCTTGGCCGAGGTCTGGGCTATTGTATCAAAACCATACAAAAACGAAAAAAAACGAACATATTTTCTTGCAGTCTCTATCCGTTTGTGCTATAATCATCCTACACAGCTAACAAAACCCAAACATAATTGGTTTAGCTTTTTTATTTTGGGGTATTATTATGGGTGTCGCAGCAGAAGTCAGACATAAATTGATTCTCGACAGGCTGAACGCGAACGGCCGGATCTATGTGCCGGACCTGGCGAAGGAACTGGATGTTACGGAGGTGACGATCCGCAGGGACCTTGCGTTTCTGCAGGGTCAGGGATTATTGAAAAAGACCTACGGCGGCGCGGTTCTGGCCTCGCCGGATGTCGCGTCGTCGGTGCGTTATCGTCAGACCCGCAAGCTCAAGGCCAAAAAGGTGGTGGGGGAACTGGCCGCTACGCTGGTACATGATGGTGACATTATTTATCTCGAGGCCGGTTCGACCTGTTATGAGATCATACCGCATCTGGCGGATAAAAAAGATCTGACGATCATTGTGAATTCGCTTTATTTGATGCGGCGGCTGGGGGAATTGACGGGACATAAAATTATTATTATCGGCGGTCAGTATCGTCACGACCGGATGGACACCGTCGGACCCAGCGCCGAATTTGCCATTGCGCAACTGGGGGGCTTCAAGGCCTTTACCGGTGCCGACGATATCACCATCGACGCGGGGATCAGCGGAGCGGATGTGGTGACCGTGGGATTTGCCCGACTGGTTCTGGAAAAGGCCAATGCGGTTATCTTTGTCGGTGACCATACCAAATTTGACAATCCGGCTCTGTACAAAATCGCGGATATCGAAAGACTTGATTATATTGTCACTGACTTTAAGCCCTCACCGGCGTGGCACCGCGTAGCGAAGAATAAAAATATCAAACTCATTTATCCGAAGTAAATCTTCACTGGTCGGTTGTAAAACCGTTCCCTTTCGCTGCGTTCGATGGCTGCCACAGGGATTTAAATGATCCTTGTTTATTGATTCTTTGTGGAAGGCCCTTGGCCTGATTGATGCACTCATCTTTTGACAAGCGTGGGATGACGGCGGGGCAAGGTGCCACCCTACATTTATTCGGGAGTATTTTTTATTTTTATATTTGCAATTTCGTTATTTGAGCCGAGTCTCATTTTTGGTCCCCAGGTTCCGGTTCCGGTTGAGCCGTAGGTGTAGGTGTTGTTGTATTGTTGCAGGCCGGAGAGGTAGGGGTAGAACAGGCGGACGAGATGGTTGAAGGGGAAGAGCTGGCCGTGGTGGGTGTGGCCTGTGAGGGCGAGATCGATGCCGTATTGCGGGAGCATTTGGGGGTTTACCGGGCGATGGTTCATGAGGATGCAGAATTTTGAGCCGTCGATATTCAGGGATTGGATGATCCGCTGGACCTCTTTTTCGCTTTCTTTGTAATCGATTCCTATAATCGTAATTTCGTTGGTTTCTTCGATTTGGCTGTTAAGGACCCTGACGTTGGCTTGTTTGAGCGATTCGGCGATTCTGGCGGGGCCTACATAATATTCGTGGTTGCCGTTGACAAAGTAAACGGGGGCATTGAAATCATTTAACAGGGCGATCGCGTTTTGGGTAGTTGTGTTGAAATTGTCCACGAGGTCACCGGTGATGAGGACCATGTCGGGGTGCAGTGCGTTTGTTTTATTGATGACTTTTTTCAGGTAGTTTGTACTGACAGAGCCGACGTGGATATCGGATAGCTGCACGATGTCAAGATCTAACGGTCCGGGGATCGTAATCGTTTTGACACGGATGAATTGAGCGTTGATGACGGCATAGACGGATGCCAGGGTAACGATCGTGAGGATAGATGAGCCGGCGATTTGAGGTTTTATTTTTATGAAGGGTCTTAGAATTTCGTAGGCGATCAGAGCCGAGAACAGCAGCCATAAGATACCGTACCAGCCGGCCGAGAGCGTGTAAAAAACCTGGCCGAAGGTATTGCCGTAAAAGGACCGATATGCCGAAGCGGC
>CAZNET010000535.1:0-2255 GCA_964571885.1 uncultured Pirellulales bacterium | reverse complement strand
GACGGTATTGAAGCCGCGCTGCTTCAATTCATCAAGGCCTTTCTCGTAATCATCAAGGTAGCCTCCCGGATAATGTCCCCACATCCAGGAAAAATCCCACATCGCGATCGTCAGCCGTTTGGGTGTGAGGTCTTTTCGCATATCATAGTGACTGCTTTGAACGGTATCGAAATCTTTGAACGGTAGCGACTGTGCAAAGCAAATGCCGCTGAGCAGAATGAGCATCATAAATAACGGTCGTTTCATGATATTTCCTTCCATTTAATGTAAAAGTTTTATTTCGTGCAGGCACATCTTATAACGGCTGCCGGGCGGCGTGCCGTCATAATTTTTTCTCGTAAAATTAGCCGAATAGCACAACCAGGCCGTCCGGCCGTCGGCACTGATGAACTTTGTCGGAATATTGACAAAATAGGCCTGCGGGCCGAATTCATTCATAAACGTAATAAGTTTCCACGGTCCCGTGATCGTATCCGACTCGAGCAGGTAGGTATTCATGGCCTTCGTTGTCGGCCAACCGTCGGTAACACACATCAAATATTTTTTCAACGGAGCATTATACGTCATCGTCACGCAGCCGCAGCGGTTGTTCCAGTCAATTAAAGGCTCTATTTTATCAAAATCCTTTGTCCATAGCGGAGCGCCTTTTTCATCGCGACCCGCATAAAATTCATAGTGTGATGGATCATTCATAACCTCAATGCCCGGATCGATACGAAACAGGTAGATCTGGTCGCCGCTGATCCAACTGTTGTTTGCCGGTCTTGGTTTTGGATCCGGCAGCGCTGAACCATGGGCAATAAGATAGGCCTTGCCGTCCGGCGAATGTTCCATGTTCTTTCCAAAATCGACAAAGTGCGGCGAACCGATCTTGACCGAATGTCCGTCTTTTCCGGATTCGCCAAAGATCGGACGCTCCGGGGTATGGGGTGTTTCGGTCCATGTTTTCCCACGATCCGTTGACCATCGAAATCCGACAAAAGGACCCAGCGTTCCCCAGTTGTAACCTTCAGGCTTCCAGTCCAGGCAATACGTGCCGTAATACCATACCCCGTTATACACCAGAGAGCCGCAAGGATAGCGTCCGCCGTAAGGAAGCGCTGAGCCATGCCGGACGCCGATCGATTCCACTTTAAGATCGAGAGGGTCATCGCCCACGATCACGGCTTGCGCCGTATGGGCCTTGTCGCCCGGCCCGGAACCGCAATTCACATCTCCGATCGAACCATCCGTCCAGGGCGAATACAAATTGCCGTCCAATGCCCAGGAAGGATACCATGTGTCGGCGTCCGTATACGTCGCATATCTGCCGGTAAAAAGGATATTGCTTATGTCTTCAGATTTCTCAAAGGGACAGTCAGCCGGGGGATTCGACGGCCACAGCATACCTTCTTTCTCGATGGAAAATATTTCCGTACACCCTGAGAAATACACACTTAAAAAAACAATGAAGACCAAAAAACCATTGCGTAAAATTCTCATGACGATCACCTAAAAATAACCGTTATTTATTTTCCTGCCATGACCGTTTGGTAACCGGGAACATGGAAATCCTGAATTTAGTCACTCCATAGGGTACAAGTTCAATTGAGGTTTCTTCTCCCGAATCGATCGGTTGATCCGGAAGCGGCTGAAAAACAGTCGGATCCCAGTCGAATTTGACCGCAGGGACTTTTATTTTAACCGGCGCCTTATCTAACTGCCAATGCCAATTGTCCGGCATTTCATTATATTTGATAACCACACCTTCGGAAGGATCAGATGAATTTATATTCAAGGCATAATTGAACGGCGCATCTTCTCTAACCGTATTCGCTCCGTCGTCCGGTATCGGCAAAGCAAACAGAAGCGGACCATAGGTCACAGTAGCAAAAGGATTACTGATTTTACCCACCATATAGATTCTTCGTGGGGCTCTTTGCTTTTTGAAATACGGTATGTCAGGAAAATCCGTTTCTCTGGCCTGCAGAACGTTGACCTGCATTGGCAAATTCAGTTCGACGGTATCTTCCTTTTCCCAGCTTCTTTCTAATTTCACAAAACCATTGGAATCGATCTTTAGATTAATATTCTCACCATTGACCGAAATAGAAGGCGATTGACACCAGGTTGGTATTCTCAGATACAGCGGAAAGCTCAGCGGCTTCTCAGGATGAACCGTTATATGGATCGATTGAGAAAAAGGATAATCTGTTTTCGTATCGATCGCAAGCTCTTCCCCTTCTACTTTCGTTTTAACACTCGACGCGCCGTAA
>CAZNET010000534.1:0-2266 GCA_964571885.1 uncultured Pirellulales bacterium | reverse complement strand
TAACGAAATTTATAAATAATCGAAAAGCACAAACCAAAAAATAGCCTTTCAGCCGAATGGAAGCAATTAAACATGGCCATTCAGTGAATTATTCTCTTGACAAGACGCCGTCATTTGGGTAGAAAATGACTATCTATAAAGGAAGGGCAACTGGGATTATTCAGGACGATCTTTGAGAAGTGAACTTTTTTTAGGGGATTTCTTTCCACACATCAATAAAGTCTGTTTAAAATGATAGAAGAGATGAAAAGGAGATTATAATGAATAACCTTTATAAAATGATGTTTTTGGGTTTGTTAATGAGTTTATTTCTTGCAGCAAATAATCTTTATGGTGCGTCTATCGTTACCTGGGGAGGAGATCTTTTTGGTACGATCGGCAATGTTCCAACCGGCGATAATTTTGTCGATGTCCAGGCAGGAGGCACTTTTGGCATAGCCTTAAAATCGACCGGTGAGATCGCTGTTTGGGGAGACGATGAATCCAACGAGATATCCAATGCTCCAAGCGGCAGTAATTTCGTAAAAATAGCGGCAGGCGTAAGTCACGGCCTCGCGTTGAAATCAGACGGGTCCATATCATCCTGGGGATACGACGAATATGACCAGGTAACCAACACACCTGCGGGTACGAATTTTCAGGAAATCGATGGCGGCCTTTATCATAGTTTAGCCTTAAAGACCGACGGCAGTTTGCAGTCATGGGGTAGAGACGACAGCGGTCAAATTTCAAATACACCCTCGGGTAATAATTTTACGGCTGTTGCTGCCGGATACAAACATAGTCTGGCATTAAAATCTGACGGCACCATCGTTTCATGGGGAGATGATACCTACGGACAGGTTACCAATACGCCAACAGGTAGCAGTTTTGTAGCTATCGCCGCCGGGGCCCGGCACAGTCTGGCCCTGAAATCCGATGGAACGATCGTTTCATGGGGATGGGACGATGACAAACAGGTTTCTCGTACGCCGTCGGCGAGTAATTTTACATCGAAGCTGGATGGCGGCGAACATTGCAGTATGGTGATTAATACAGAAGGACATATTGTCGGATGGGGTGAAGACTATTGGGGTACTCTTGCCAAATTGTCAGCCCTCAACGAGCAATATACTTTTACTGATGTATCGGTGGGTGCCGGAGTGGCGCATGGTCTGGTAGAGTAAATTTCCGGAAAGTAATATTGTTTTTGTAGAAAATTTAAGACTTTTTTAAAACAGGAGTGTCACTATGAATCTGAACAACAGGAAACTTATCGTATTTGCAACCGGATTGGTTCTGTTTAATTGTATTTTTTCACAGCCTGTGTATGCCGACCGTATTGTGGCATGGGGAAGCGATGAATTTGGACAGGTCGCTAATGTACCAACAGGAACAAATTTTACACAAGTAAAAGCGGGAAAAAACCATGCCATGGCGCTCAAATCCGATGGCGGGGTTGTCTGCTGGGGTTCCAACGATAAAAACCAGGTGACCGGCAAACCATCCGGTACGGGCTTCACCGCAATCGCAGCAGGAAGAAATTTTTGTATGGCGTTAAATGCTTACGGCCAAGTAGCCGTCTGGGGTGAAGATAAATATAAACAAGTCAGTAATGCTCCCAGTGAAACGGGTTTCACCGCAATCTCGGCTGGATACCAACTTTGCATGGCACTTAAAAGTAATGGCGAGATTGTAACCTGGGGAGATGACCGTTACGGTCAGGTCAGCGATACACCCACTGGTAATAATTTTGTAAAGATTGCTGCGGGGTATTATCATTGTTTAGCATTAAAGGATGATGGAACAATTGTTTCATGGGGAAACGACTACTACGGCAATGTCGTTACAACCACACCGACATCAAGCGGTTTTACGGCAATAACAGCCGGGTCTTTTTTCAGTCTGGCGTTGAAAACCGATGGCAGTTTGGTAACGTGGGGCGATGACGGAAATGATCAAATCAGCGGTCTGCCTGATGCATCCAATTTCACGTCGGCTATTGCCTGCGGTCAAAAAACCAGCATGGCTATTACGACAGCGGGTGATATTGTTGGCTGGGGCAGTGATACAGAGGAAATATTAAGCAAATTGACAACACTAAACAGCGCAGAAACTTTTACGGATGTAGCGATCGGCACCAAAACTGCTTATGCCTTGGCTCAATAACCCAGCGCCCACCGACAAAGACTGATCATGACCGGTACTTGGAGAATTATTTTCTTGACAATACGCCGTCATTTGGGTAGAAAATGACTATCTATGAAGGAAGGGCAACTGGGAATGA
>CAZNET010000533.1:0-2277 GCA_964571885.1 uncultured Pirellulales bacterium | reverse complement strand
TGGGATTGCCGGACGACCCGCTTCGTATCGGTTTGACATGCTCTCGATAGATACCACCATGTACGATGACGGTATCACCTGCGAAGGCAACCTGGGCACCTTTGTTGATTGTTCTAAAAGGCAATTCATAGGTTCCCGGATTGCTGTCATTGCCGTCAACGGATACGTGATAATCGGTTGCCTGTGAGAATGGTGTTAAGATTGAAATAATGAAGATAAACAGGAAGTGCTTTGCGAGGGTCATTGCGTTTGCCATACCTTTCCTTCCTCCAAAAATCCCCGGCAAATCTACATGCCGGGAAGTAACTAAAATTTTTCTTAGACCTGACCGTAGTCTACACCTTTTCCATTATTATAGCATTTATTTGAATAAAAATCAAACAAATAGTATCTGGAAAGAAGATTAAATAATCCTCTAAACAAGCCTTATTTTCAATTAGTAAGCTGGTTTGTTCAGCAATTTTTCAGATTTAAGGCCAGCGTTCGTCAGCAAGCCAGTTGGTTGTTATCACATTCAGATCTTTTTCATCGACGATACCGTCCTCGAACAGGTCCGCTGTCAGGGTATTGATAGCTTTCCATTCATTTGCCAATCGGTTGTAATCGACAGAGTCGACTCGACAGTCACCATTGAGGTCACCTTGTGAAGTTAAATCGGCTAAGCAGACCTGGTCATATAGATCGAAATCATCAAGATAAATTTGAACGAAAGCGGCACCGCCGGTACCGGCATTCCTGTCGCCGGTTCCGACCGTAATATCAGTGACATTTGTCATATTCAGCCCTGTAAAATCGGCCAGATCAATACGCCAAAGCTGCCACTGTTCATCAGTAAGATCATTACTGTCAGGATAATACACAATAGGTGCGTTTACATCGTCTTCAAGCATCACATATAACGGATCGGTTACCGGATTCGTTGCGGTGCCATAGAACCAAAGATACAGGGCCTTAACGCCGAGGCCGGTATCCTCTGAAAAATCATGATATGCTGTTGGAACAGCTCGGCCGGTTTCGGAATAACCTGTTGTTCCGTTAAAACAATACATTAAAAGACAATGCTTATTTATGGACGGAACAGAATGGTTAAGATAAATAAGGGATCCCGAGTCATTATCCGGATCGGACTGGTCGGACCAGGTCTGTTTCAGGTCAGCGTCATCAAGATACGACTCGAAATCCTCTAATTTGGTAAAGGAAAATTGCGGCATGGTAAAGTTCCAGATATTGCCTTTGATCGTTGTCGTCTGATAATTTTCATCTACTCGCCAGTAATAGGTTTTCGATGATTCAGGATCCTGTAGCGAATAAGTATTGACATCCAGATTTGTATATATGACATTGGGTCCGTAAACGGTTGTCGTTGCACTATCGATTTCTTCGTAGTCGGTGCCGATAAAAAGATCATGAGATAATGGATCATAAGATCCATACTCACCCGGTCCCCATTTCAAAGTGACCGGGGAACCGACATCTGTTTGTTCATGAGCGGGAATCGGACCGCTGGCCCTTGCGACCGGGCCGTTGCGGGGACTTTCCGCGGGACCGAAACCCGTGGGAATATAGTTTACATCGGTCGTCATCACAATTTTGTCAGCATAGAAACCATCGGCAAACATCCAGATACTGATTGTGTGAAGCCCCGGCGTTTCAACATAGACTCTTGCGCGATTGATAGCAGGTGTATCCGACCAGTGCCATCCCGTCAGGCCGGACCAGAAACGGATATATGCATACATAGTCGGTCCCGGGTAATCCAGTTCGCAATGCAGGCCATGTTTGTCCCCGATGTCATCGCCTCTTGCAAGAATATAATGGTATCCCGAGCGGGTGAAATTTATTTCGTAGTCTAATCTTGGAGAAGAGGTCGTGTAGGTGCCGACAAAAACCTGGTTGTCCGGCAGCGCCTGCATCGCACCGCTGCCGCTGTAGCCGCCGGGCGAAGTAACAAATTCCCATCGCTTGTTACCCTTAGGAGTATTGTCATGATAATTTTCAGCTTCGATCGAAATGATTCCCTGCGGGCCATCATCCTGTTGAAAAGCGTCGCCGCAAAAAGCTGTAGTTGAGATGATTAAAATAATAAAGACAAAAAAGGTGTGCATCAAGAGAAGATTAAATTTCAACATATAAACATCACGCCTCCAAAAGTTCCCAAGAAAATAAATTACCGGGAAGAAATTAACAGTTTGCTCAGACCAGACGTCGATCTGAATTTTTTCACTATTACTATACCATTTTCAGGGCCTAAAATCAAGCATAATTGAGCATAAAAGC
>CAZNET010000532.1:0-2282 GCA_964571885.1 uncultured Pirellulales bacterium | reverse complement strand
ATTTAAACCGGGCAAAAAACACAGGCAAAGCTGATCCAGGATAGAATCGACAAAACCAAAAAATAGCCTTGTTACCTGAAGTATTTATTAATGGCGGTTTTGAGGTCGGTGTATTCGTAGGGCAGGGTGTATTGATTGCAGATGGCTTTTAGTTCTGTCAGGTTTTTTTCGGTCAGGTCGCTTTGAAAATCCTTATCGCCTTTGCAGGAGAAGATCCGGCAGCCGGCGAAACGGTTTTTATACACACTGCATTTTCCCTGTTGGTTAAACGGGCACACATCCGATTCCATTGATTTAAGGGCCGATCGATCGGTGTTTTGTAAAAAGGAGATAATTTCGGGTGTGGTGACATACAGCTTATGTTCGAAACCGGCAAAATCGCAGCATTTGCCGCACGCATCGCACCGCCCGACCTTCTCGGGATACTCTGCGATTTCGGTTTCGATCGAGTCGTAAATTTTTCTGACTTGTTCGGCTATTTTAGGGTTAAAGACTAATCCTTCCACCATTTGGTCTGCTTTCTTAATTGTTCGATCTCTTCAAAGCTGTAAAGTCTGCCTTTGTTAACACCCGGGCATCTTTGGGCGGCCTGGTTCCATGTCTGCGGGCTTTTCAGGTTGTCGTTCCAGAACGGCCAGACCCGGCACTGGTTTGGCCTGACCTCATAGATCCGGCATTTCTTCTGTCCCTCGATCCGTTCGAGAAATATACAGTCTTTGCTCACCGGTTCCTCAATAATACTCGTTCGAATACCGATGCGCGTGAGGTACTGATCTCTCAACTGATCTTCCGTTATTTTAAGGTAATCGGCGATCATCTCGATCTCTTTTTTTGTCACCCAGATAAAGCCTTCGCCCGGCCCCGAGCAGCATTGGCCGCACTGGCAGCAATGAAAGTGAAGGCCGGCCGCGTACCATTTCGGTTTTTTGTTATTAAACATAAAGTTTTGTTTTCTAAAAGAAATTTATCATTTACCATTTCAAAATGGCGCCGGTGTCGGCGCTGGTCGCCATCGTTGCGTATTTGGCCAGGTAGCCTTTGGTGACCTTCGGTTTCGGAGGTGTCCATTGTTTTTTACGCTCGGCCAGTTCGGCGTCACTGAGTTTGACATGGATCGAATTGTTCGGAATGTCGATCTCGATAATGTCACCGTCCTTCAACAGGCCGATCGGTCCTGCCACGGCGGCTTCAGGACTGACGTGACCAATGCACGCGCCGCGGGTACCGCCGCTGAACCGGCCGTCGGTGATCAGCGCGACCGATTCGCCGAGACCGGCTCCCATAATGTAGCTGGTCGGCGACAGCATTTCCTGCATGCCCGGCCCGCCCTTGGGACCTTCATAGCGGATAACCACCACATCACCGGCTTTGACCTTGCCGGCCAGGATGCCTTCGCAGGCGTCTTCCTGGCTCTCGAAGATGACCGCCGGGCCCGAATGGGTCAGCATCGACTTGGCGACACCTGCGGCTTTGACCACACTACCGTTCGGTGCGAGATTGCCCGTCAATATCGAAAGGCCGCCCGTTTTCGAATAGGCGTTATTGATCGAATGGATACATTCGTTATCTTTTATTTCAGCGTCAGCTATATTTTCGCCGAGCGTTCCGCCCGTGACAGTTATACACTTGGTGTCAACCAGACCGTCGATTTTACTGATTTCCTTCAGGATCGCACTGATCCCGCCGGCGGCATCAACATCCTCAATATGATAGTGACTCGACGGTGACACTTTGCAGATGTTGGGACACTTAGCGGATATCTGATTGAGATATTCCAGGTCATAATCAATGCCCGCTTCGTTGGCGATCGCCAGCGTATGCAGGACCGTATTGGTCGAGCCGCCCATCGCCATATCGAGCGCAAAGGCATTGGTCATGGATCTGTCGGTGATAATATCCAGCGGCTTGAGGTCCTTTTCGATCAGTGTCATGATCTGCCTGCCCGCCTGTTGATAAAGTTCGTTCCGTTTTGGATCGACCGCCAGTATCGTGCCGTTGCCCGGCAGCGCCATCCCGATCGCCTCGCACAGACAGTTCATCGAATTGGCGGTGAACATTCCCGAGCAGCTTCCCTGGGTCGGGCAGCCGGCGCATTCGAGCTCTCGGAGCTGATCTTCGGTGATTTTTTGTGCGTTATATTCGGCGACCCCTTCGAAGATGCTGATAAGGTCCACCGTTTTACCTTCTTTGGTTTTGCCCGCTTTCATCGGCCCGCCGGAAACAAAGATCGTCGGGATATTGAGCCTGGCCGCCGCCATCAGCATACCCGGCACGATCTTATC
>CAZNET010000531.1:0-2283 GCA_964571885.1 uncultured Pirellulales bacterium | reverse complement strand
CCCTTCTTTTCTCAACGGTGCGTTATTGTTGTTTCTTTTCTTCTGAATCCTCTTTCTTTTTATTCTTCTTGTTCTTCTCTTCCTCCTCTTTAAGAACCTCATCGATCAAACCGTATTCACAGGCCTCTTCGGCGGTCATATACCGGTCCCGCTCGGTCTCCTCCATGATTTTTTCAATAGTCTGGCCGGTGTGCTCGGCTAAAATTTTGTTGATCATCTGTTTGGCTTTCAAAATTTCTTCAGCCTGGATCTGAATATCCGCCGCCTGGCCGGTTACACCGCCCCACGGCTGATGCAGCATCACCTTGGCATGTTCCAATGCGTGTCGTTTGCCTTTCTCACCAGCGGCCAGGATGATCGCAGCACCCGACTGAGCCCTGCCGATGCAGTACGTCGCGACCGGTGAACTCACAAACCGCATCGTATCGTAGATCGCCATCGTATCATCGACACTGCCGCCCGGTGAATTTATATACAAACTGATTTCACTGTTGCGTTTAAGATTGTCAAGATACAGAATTTTCATAATCACTTCGGCGGCCCTGGCGTACGAAATCTCGCCGATCAGAAAAACGATCCGGTTCTCCAGCAACATATCGTCCAGACTCATCTGACGATAACGCTGATACGGGCTGCCGTACTGGTTATAAATATCAGGATGCTGGTTTTCCATCGCTGATTGACTCTGTTTCACTAAATTAGAACCCGGTAATTCAATATGCATTTATCATTTCCTTAAATGAACCAACAAGGCGTTACATTCACTACGCTTATCGGAAATTTTTAGTTTTCGGTTTTCTTTTTCGATGATGTTTTTGACTTCTTTGACTTCTTCGCCGCGGTCTTCTTCTTGGTAGTCTTTTTAGCCGTTTTTTTACCGGACTTTTTCTGTTTTTTCTTCGGTTTTTCTTCTTTGGCCTCAACTTCTTTTATCTTGGCCATCTCAAGCAGTTTTGAGATGCACTTATCTTCGCGGACCTGCAAAGTAAACTGGCTCAGCGATCCCCGACGTTCCATGTCTTCACGAAGCCGCTCAGGGCGCTGACCCTGCTGAATGGCGATCTGCGCGATCTGGCCGTTGACTTCCTCATCGGTTACTGTGACATCCAGTTTCTCTGCCACTTTATCCATAATGAAAAACGTCTTCAATTGTTCGACGGCCTGTTCCTCGCTGCCGCTTTTCAACTGTTCCATCTGCTCCTCGATCTGCTCGCGCCGCAGACCCCGCTGCAGCATCGATGTAAATTGCCGCTGCAGAATCATCGACGCCTGGTCGGCGACAATATCCACCGGCAGTTCCAGATCGGTATTATCGAGCATATATTTATAGATCTGCTGGGTCATCTCCGAACGCGACTGCTGTTCGAGCCGGTTCTGCAGCGAATCTTCAACGCGTTCCCTCAATTCATCGACACTTTCGACGCCCAGCGAATTCAGCATGTTCTCGTCGAGTTCCGCCGGTTTCAAATATTTGATATCTTTGACTTCGATCTTCAGATCGACTTTCTTGCCGCGATATTCTTCCTTGAAAAACGTCTTGGGAACATCGACGGCCGTTTCCAGTTTGTCACCTGACTTGGCCCCGACAAACAACTCTTCCATATCGTCAACCGGGATCGACGCCACAAAACCGCTTTCCCTGATATAGATCTCCGTGTTATCGATTTTCTCCGCTTCTTCGACATCCTCGGATTTCAACAGAACATCGGCGATGATCTGATCGTTCATCTCAATGGCGTCGTCCTCTTCTCTCGGCGTCCAGACACCCGACCACCGCTGGAGCTGTTCAATCTCCCTGTCCACCTGGTCGTCGGTGACTTCCAGTTTTGTCTTTTCCACTTCGATGCCTTCAAGTTCCGGAAGCTCGAATTCGGGTTTGACCTCCACCTCAAAATCGAACGTCAACGCGCCCGATTCCGGCAGTTCGATCTTCTCATGATCGACATCCGGCTCGCGCAGAATATTCAGCTCGTTATCCTTGACCGCCGAATCCGTCGCATCGACCAGAAGCTGCAGTTTGATCTGCTCAGCCGCTTCCTTGCCGAAACGTTTCTCGATCAGCCGACGCGGCGCCCTGCCCTTTCGAAATCCGGGTACCTCCGCCTCCTTAGCGAGGTCGGCATACTGCTTGTCCGTCGCCTGCTTGATCTTTTCTTCCGGGATCTCGATCGTCACCTTCTTCTTGCAGGGCCCCGCCTCCTCGACAGTGACCTTGTTCGGGATCGTCTGTTCTTCGTGCTGTTCCTGCTCGAGCATGTCTTCTTTTTCGTCTGCCATTGTCAA
>CAZNET010000530.1:0-2287 GCA_964571885.1 uncultured Pirellulales bacterium | reverse complement strand
CCAGCACATCCGTGCCGTCAAAGGTTTTCCACGGTTTCCACCCTTCATTTTCAAAACCAAACATGTTTTTGGGGTTCGGCAAATTGATCACGTCAATTTCCAATGCCTCGATCAAGTCCAGACCAACCTCGCCAAGCATTTGATACGGCTCGCATACCTTAACGCGACCATTTCCTTTGTCTAATCCGAGCTCTTTTCTCAGTTTTGCGACAATGCTGACATGCGCTCCGCTGCAGAGCGTCCCTCCCAGATCAACAGCGACCCTGTCAACTTCTTGATGATTCAACGTTTTAATCAGACGTTCTCTTGCTGTTATTCGACTCATTTTAATACCCTTAAGTTAATAGCGTGTACGTACACGCTATCAGAAACCAAACGAACTGTCAATTCTTTATTATTTTTTTAAACCATGTGCTTCGTCAATATTTCGGTCTTCGTATAAAATAGCTCTTTTTCGGGTTTTTTGCCATCGAAAAGCAGGTCGAACAATATTTTGATCGGCAATGAGCCCTGGCTGCAAGGATCCTGCAGAATCGTCGCATCGATGACGTTTTTCCTTATATAGCCTTTCACCGTCGAATCAATATCGTTACAGACAACCCTGACCGATTCCGCTTGTTCCATTTCATAAATCGCTTTGGCGGTTCCGTGACTTGCCCTGGCAATAACATATAACCCGTCTATTCCCGCTTTGCCCCGTAATAATTTCAACGTGTTTTTATAGGCAATAGTTTCATTATCATGGCATTGCTCAACAGCAACAATAGTGACTGCAGGAAATTCCTTTTTGATAACCGCTTGAAAGCCCGTTAGTCTTTCCTGATGGGCCGGAACGATATCAGAGCCGTGAAGCACTGCGACATTGCCTTTACTTTTCAAAAATCGGCCCAGCAGATCGGCTGCGATCATGCCGCTTTGATATAGATCCTGTCCGACAAAACAAAGCCTTTTGCTCCCCGGCAGGTCACTGTTAAAGGTGACAACAGGAACCCCTCTCTCTGCCGCCGAGTTCACCGCTTTGACGACCGCAGGGGCGTCAATGCCAACCATCGCCAGTCCATTGACGTTGTTTGCTATATATTCATTGATCTTTTTAGCATGCTCGTTCGCATCGAATCTTTTTAATGGATAAATCGCTACAATTAATCCATAGTCACTCAACTGGTTTGCTGTCTCCTCAATAGCAGCATTCATTTTTTTTGCAAAAGGATTTTGAGAAGGAAGCGTAATGACACCGAGGGTAATTGTTTTCCGCGATCTTCCCGCCAGCGCTTGACTTAACCGATTGGGGCGATAATGATATTTTTGTGCTATCTCAAGGATTTTCCGCTTGGTTTCGGGATTAATACCTCCTCGATCGTTCAATGCCCGATCGACCGTTCCGATCGAAACCTCTGCCAGTTCCGCTATCTTCTTGACAGTGATTTTTTTTACAGGCACCACTTCATCTTCCACCATAGACCGGCTGTTTACTTGGTAATATGTCGTTCGATATCAGAAAGAATTTTTTTTGCTTTGGCCAGGCGGTTTCCCGTTTGGCCGGTCCAGTTCAGCTCGACATTACGGGCGACCTGATCCTCGATCTTTTTGCATGCCAGCAGAACGGTTGCGTGATTCTTATTGCCCATGAACCGGCCGACCTCGCACGATGACATCCGGGTGTGTTTGCGGGCCAGGTACATGCTGAAATGCCTGGCCAGTGACACGGTCCTGTCCTTTTTCGAGGAATGAATGTTGGCCGGCGTTATCCCGAAATATTCCGCTACCGCCGATTCTATATCGGAAATATGTACGATCGGATCGGTCCTGGAAAGATGATCGGAAAGAATCTCCTTTGCCGTCGCCAGGGTGATCTTCCCGTTATGCAGTGACGCAAACGCGGTCAGCTTGACCATCGTTCCCTCGAGTTCTCGGACATTCGATTTGATATTTTCCGCGACATATTTGATCACACTTTCGGAAATATCCTTATTCATTCGCAACGCATACTGACGGCATATTTCACAGCGGGTCTTGTAATCAGGATGATCGACCTTGACGACCATGCCCGAAACAAAACGGTTGACAAGCTTCTCCGAAAGCTGCCCGATCATCTTCGGGTGCGCATCGGAAACCATCACAACCTGCTTACCCGCCAGATCGATCGTGTTGAACGTATGCAGAAATTCCTGCTGTGTCGAAGGTTTGCTGGCCAGGAAGTGAATGTCGTCGATCGCCAACAAATCCGTTTGTCGCATCCGGCGGCGAAAAGCCTCCAGCTTTTTTGTCTTCAAGGCCAGCACGAACT
>CAZNET010000529.1:0-2297 GCA_964571885.1 uncultured Pirellulales bacterium | reverse complement strand
GATTACAATCAAATAAACAGGTTGAAGGACAAAACCCTCCTTCGTTCACACCGGGACATCATGTTGTTCAAAATAATATTGTCGAGTGGCACGGCACTTCGGGCATGATGGCGTGGATGGTTGATGACCTGGTGGTTACCGGCAATGTTTTTAGAAACAATAATTACCTGGATATCGTAGGAGCTGAAACTTGCGGTGTGAAATTCCATAAGATGGATAATTTTTATTTTACGGACAACCTTGTCGAGAACAACAATACCCACGGTATTTATATTGATAACTGGATGCTGAACAGCGACCCGATTTGCCATGTATCCCGCAATCTTGTCATTAACAATATGCGAAGCGCGATTATGTTCGAGATGGGTATCGGCAAAAACGACCATGTCAAATGTGATAACAATATCATTATTAATACACGCCGCTATCACAGTCACGGAGCGGATACCAAGGCAGACGCCTATTACAGTCATGACGCGGGCGGTGTGATTATCTCCCATAATTTCATGGGCGGCAATATCCATCGAAGCTGCTTTATGCGATACGCCACGATCCGGTCAAATACAAACTGCAAGAACAATGAAGTCTATAATAATATGATGTTCGATGAAGAGTTCGTTTCACAGCCCATTGAAAACGGGGCGGACACGAGCATTGTCAGCAATAATGAATCTGATTATAATGTAATGAAACAACCCGCAAAATCCAGGTATTTGATTGTCAACCGATGCTCCGACAAACCGTCGAGCGGCATCGACTATTTCACCGAAGATGAGGTCTTGAGTGATGTTCTTGGTGTACTCGGATATGATGAAACAATGCGTGAATTACTGCGTGCTACGACACACGGCTATACCGGCATTGGCGGGACAGGATCCGATGATCAGGGGGCGATTCTGGATATCAATGAATGGCGTACCTACTGGGGCAAAGATACCAATTCGAGAATGTCCAACCAGATTACTTATACCTTCGATCCAAATACTTATGTTATGGAGATCTGGATCGATGATACGACACCCTTTGATGGCAGCCTGCCCCTGTCGGTTGTCAATGAAGATTACTTCGGCAATCCGATTCCACTGGACGGCTCAGCGATAACCGGGCCTTTTCAGAACCTGCAGTCGGGTTATAATCGTTTTGTCCTGTGGGAAGGACCCGAAGAACCAACGCTGCCGCCGGGAGATGGAGACATTGATAATGACGGTGCTATTAACTTTGTCGATTTCGCTAAGTTCGCGAGCCGAATCGGCGATTGTGACTGTAATTATCCCGATTACTGCGGAGGCGCTGATATAAACCGCAACGGCTGCGTGGACACGAACGACCTGAAAATCATTGCCGAAAACTGGCTTGATGTGCCGGACGCTCCTACGAGCCTGACCGCCATTGCCCTGTCGAGCAGTGAGATATATCTTTCGTGGAACGACAACAGTAACGATGAAACCGGTTTTGAGATCGAAAGGAAAACCGGCACAGGCGGGACCTATGGATACGTCGATACCGCAACTTCCAACACATACCTCGACAGCGGCCTGGATGATACGACCGATTACTATTATCGTGTCAAGGCCGTGAGGGGCGCCGCTCAATCAGATTATTCCAATGAAGCCAACGATGTTACCTTAGAAATTGATGTCACTCCGCCCGCGGCGCCCGCCGGACTGACGGCCATCGCGGCAAGTTCGAGCAGGATTGATCTGAACTGGGATGACAATACCGAACTGGATATGGCGGATTACAATGTTTACAGATCGCGGATTTCAGGTTTCGAGCCCAACCTTTCAACTTTAATCGCCGAATCTGTCGCTTCCAGTGACTACAGCGACCTCGGACTCGATCCCAACACAACCTATTATTACAAGGTGACAGCGACAGATACATCCGACAATGAATCCTTGCCATCGGCAGAAGCTTGCGATACGACTGATCCGGCTGGAGCATTGCCTGATTCGGTCGCCTATTGGAAACTGGATGAAACCTCTGGACTGACCGCCGAGGACTCAGCAGGTACTAATGACGGCACTTTAAGGGACATGACCGGCAGCGAATGGACAACCGGTAAAATAAACGGCGCTTTAAGTTTTGACGGAATTGAAGACTTTGTCGATATTGTCGGGTATAAAGGCATCACCGGTACGAATTCAAGAACCGTGACTGCATGGATCAAAACAAACTCAACAGGAAGTCACGGTATCGTAAGCTGGGGTGAATACAATAATATCGCAGGTACAAGCTGGGTCTTCAGACTCGATTCAGGCAAGCTGCGAGTACAGACATGGGGCGGCAATATCGTC
>CAZNET010000528.1:0-2307 GCA_964571885.1 uncultured Pirellulales bacterium | reverse complement strand
ACAAACACTATGAATCCTAATACGATCCCTGGTAGAGTGCAATAGCTGCCTTGATAGATACCTTTACTCAATTTTATTTTGAATAGGGAAATTATGCCTAAAATAAATGAAGAAAGAATAAGTAAAAAAATTGCAATTAAGGGTACAATAGTCAAAACAAACGGTATACGCTCTGAATCCTTATAAGTAACCGAAACGGCAGGGATTGTAAATGCACTTAGAAGAAACAAAAATAACCCAATATATGCAAATCTCAGGGACCATAGAGCGGGTCTATAAAGCTTCGGTTGCTCGGCTTTCGTTTCCTGCGGCTGTTGTTGCATAGCGTTCCCTTAATTCAAAATAGTTTTGATCTATCATAGCGAATTTCACCGTTGTGAGCAAGTAATAGTTCCGTCCGGCATCGCGTGCACAGGCGAAGGACATATTCTCTGTCATTCTGAACTGGATGCAAAATCCGGTTCATTATTCTGGATTCCCGCTTTTCGCGGGAACGTCAAAAACCGCCGGTGAAACTGAGGGCTAAATATTTGCTCTGTGACTGATATGAAATAAACAAGCCGTGGTCATTGGATTTGACCACGGCTGCTCGGAGTTGGATATTCTTTAAAAAGGTTATTGTTCGTCTTTTGCTTCGAACTCGGCATCGATGACATCGTCGCCGCCTTTTCGTTTGACATCACCTTCCGGCGGTGGCGGTGTCTGCCCGGCGTCCGTACCCGGAGCCGCTCCGGCTTGTCCACCGCCTTCGGCCTGCTGCTTCTTGGCGGCTTCTTCGTAAAGAACTTTGCCGAGTTCCTGGCTTGCGTTGCCGAGATTGTCGATCGCTTTTTTGATCGCCTCTCCGTCGTCGGTCTTGATCGCTTCCTTGAGATTAGTCACCGCGTTTTCGATATTGCCCCGGGTATCGGCCGAAACCTTTTCACCGTGTTCCTTAAGTGTCTTTTCGGTCGAGTAGATCAACTGATCGGCCTGATTCTTCAGGTCCACGATCTCGCGTTTCTTCTTATCCTCGGCCGCGTGACTTTCAGCCTCGGTCTGCATCTTCTTGATCTCGTCCTCGCTCAGGCCCGAGCTGGATTTGATCTCGATCGACTGCTCCTTGCCCGTGCCGAGGTCCTTCGCCGAGACATGCAGGATACCATTTGCATCGATATCGAACGCCACTTCGATCTGAGGCACGCCGCGCGGAGCCGGTGGAATATCGGTCAACTGGAACCGGCCGAGTGTCCGATTGTCACGGGCAAACTCGCGCTCGCCCTGAAGAACATGAATATCGACGCTGGTCTGGTTGTCCGCTGCGGTTGAGAACACCTCTTTTTTGCTCGTCGGAATGGTCGTGTTCCGGTCGATCAGCTTGGTCATGACACCGCCAAGCGTTTCGACACCGAGTGACAACGGCGTGACATCGAGAAGCAGAATGTCCTTGACACCCGCGTCACCGGCAAGCACCGCGCCCTGGATCGCCGCACCGAGCGAGACCACCTCGTCGGGATTGATGCTCTTGTTGGGTTCTTTGCCGAATATGTCTTTAACGATTTCCTGAACCTTCGGGATACGGGTGGAACCGCCCACCAGCAATACTTCGGAAACCTCATTCTGAGACAATTTCGCGTCTTGAAGCGCCTGATTGCACGGCGCTTTGAGCCGTTCGAAAACCGATTCGGCCAGCGACTCGAACTTGCTGCGGGTGATAGTAACCTGCAGGTGTTTCGGCCCGGAGGCGTCGGCGGTAATGAACGGAAGATTTACAGTGCTTTCGACCTGGGTACTGAGTTCGCACTTGGCTTTTTCGGCGGCCTCTTTCAAACGCTGATGAGCCATCGGGTCCTGACGAAGATCGATACCTTCGGTCTTCTTGAATTCGTCCGCAAGATGATTAATCAGAATTTCGTCGAGGTCGTCGCCGCCAAGGTGGGTGTCGCCGTTGGTGCTCAATACTTCGATCACCCCGCCCTCTTCGCCGAATCCGCCGATATCGAGGATCGAGATATCGAACGTGCCGCCGCCGAAGTCAAAAACCGCAACCTTGGCGTTCTTCTGTTTTTCAACACCGTAAGCCAGGGCCGCTGCGGTCGGCTCGTTAATGATTCGTTCGACCTTCAAACCGGCGATTGTGCCCGCGTCCTTAGTGGCTTGACGCTGTGAGTCGTTGAAATATGCCGGAACGGTGATCACCGCGCTGGTTACCTTCTCACCGAGATAGTCTTCTGCCGTCTTCTTCAGATCCTGCAAAATCATCGCGGAAACCTCAGGCGGGGTGAATTCTTTATCCCGAACGTTTATCTTCACCAGTTCAGCGGCATT
>CAZNET010000527.1:0-2319 GCA_964571885.1 uncultured Pirellulales bacterium | reverse complement strand
GTTTCCAGAATGCCTTGGGCGATACAGAGTTTGATCGAAAAAGTCGATCTGACCGTCGGGGCAACCGCCGGGATGATCGGGCCCGCTCAGATTTTATTACTGATCGCATCGTTTGTGTTTGTTGTCGCGGGAGCTATTTTAATTACACAGGGACAGCGAAGAATCCCGATTCAGCAGGGTAAAATGATGCGGGGAAGACGCATGTACGGTGGTCAGAGACATTATCTTCCATTGCGGGTGAACCACGGTGGCGTGATGCCCATTATTTTTGCCTCCAGTTTTATGATGTTCCCGCCGGTGGTGATTAATTGGTTCATGGGAATCGAAGGGCTTGCGAATTCGCAAATACTGCAAAATATACAGCAAGCCCTGAACCCGGGTGCGTATACGTATAATGTTCTTTATATGGTATTAATCTTTTTGTTTACCTATTTTTGGGTGACGGTTCAGTTTCAGCCCAAGGATATGGCGAAAAATCTTAGGGATTCCGGAAGCTTTATACCGGGATTAAGGCCCGGAAAACGAACCGCGGAATACCTTGAAACCGTGATGACACGTGTGACGTATTACGGTGCCGCTTTTCTGGCGATTATCGCTACCGTTCCGACGATCGTGCATATTCTGATTCGCATCGATTATATGGTGGCGACGTTTTTGGGCGGTACGGGCTTGTTGATCGTTGTGAGCGTGTCGCTGGATCTGGTACAGAAAATTGAAGCGCATCTGCTGATGAGAAGCTACGAAGGCTTCAGTCAGTCAGGAAGAATAAAAGGAGCGTATGGATAATGAGAGTTGTTTTGTTAGGAGCGCCCGGTGCCGGCAAAGGCACTCAATGTAAACGAGTAGTTGAAAGATATGGGTTGACGCATCTTTCCAGCGGTGATATATTACGCAAAGAAAGAGCAGAAGGAACTGAGCTTGGCAAAAAAGCCCAAGGCTATATGGATTCAGGGGCTTTGGTGCCGGATGATTTAATCGTCGAAATGATGGCCGAGGCCATTAATAAAACAAATGATGATGGATTTGTGCTGGACGGTTTTCCGAGAACCGTTAACCAGGCGTCTGAATTAGATAAGGCGCTCGAAGCAAATGATAAAAAAATAGATGTGGTTATCAATCTTGTTGTCGATGATGGTGTGGTCATGGATCGGATAACCGGTCGCAGGAGTTGTCCCAAATGCGGCGCGGTCTATCACATTACGAATATGAAGCCAAAAATGGATATGATCTGTGACCGTGATCAGACACCATTGGTCCAAAGGCCTGATGATACGGAAGAAACCGTTGCAAATCGGCTTGAAACGTATCATCAGCAGACCGAACCGGTGGTAGACTATTATAAAAAAAACCATGCGGTTCTCGATATTGATGCTGGTGGAAAACCGCAGGACGTCGAAGTTGAAATGTTTGCAAAGCTTGACGAACTGGCGGATAATTAAAATTATCTTTTTGAAAAAGTCAATAGATGGCTATAACGCTGAAAAGCCAAAGAGAAATTGAGTTGATGAGAGGGGCCGGCAGCGTTGTAGCGAAAGTTCTTTTAAAATTGAATGAGGTTGCTCGGGCAGGACAAACGACCGCTGAGCTGAACGAAATCGCCTTGCAGATGACCCTGGAGGCGGGGGCCGAACCCCTTTTTAAGGGGGTTGAGCACCCAGCAGGCAAGATGCCGTTTCCCGGAGCAATTTGCAGCTCTATTAATGAGCAGGTGGTTCATGGGATTCCTTCTCAAGATGTTTATTTGAAGGAGGGGGATATTCTCAGCGTGGATTTTGGAGTCAGGTTAAACGGTTATTGCGGTGATTCAGCCATTACGATCCCAATTGGTCAGATCAGTTCAGATAATCAAAGACTTATCGATGTGACCAGAGAGGTTTTGGATATTGCCGTTCGGCGCTGCGGTCCCGGTGTTAAATGGAGTAGTGTCGCCGGTGAGATGCAGCAGCATGCGAAATCAGCTGGTTTCGGAGTTGTAACTGAATATGCCGGTCATGGGATCGGCAGAGATATGCACGAACCGCCCCGAGTACCGAATTTTGTTAGCCCCGATCTTTTAAGAAACGATTTTATCTTAAAGCCGGGTATGGTGGTGGCGATCGAACCGATGATCAACGCCGGCAGCAGCAGAGTGAAAACGCTCAAAGATGGATGGACTGTAGTGACAAAAGATGGCCGCTGTTCGGCTCATTTTGAGCACACAGTTGCGATAACGAAAAATGGAAATGAAGTTTTAACAAGGCCTTAACAGTATGGCAAAAAAAGATGCAATACGTTTACAAGCGAAAGTTAAAGAAGCATTGCCAAACGCCGTATTCCGGG
>CAZNET010000526.1:0-2323 GCA_964571885.1 uncultured Pirellulales bacterium | reverse complement strand
GGCATTCGGCAGGAAGGCTGCCGAGGAGAATATGCCACTGTCACTGGCATCGGTACTGGATTGTATAGGGGCACTGCTGCTGATAACCATTGCTATTTTAGGTTTCTGGGTAGCCGGCACCTTTTTCGTTAATTTTCTCCATCAGAATTATATGACCGGAAAACCGTTTGATTTTTTAAGTGCCGGCATCATCCCCTGGGCGAATTTCGCCATTGGCTTAAAAGTCGGCGCGTCGCTGTTCCTTATTATTTTTACCCTGTCGGTTTTTTGCAATGATTTCAAATGTAAAGATAAATCCTGTGATTTAACAGAAACCAAAAAGGAGTAAATTCAATGCTGTACGCTCTGTGCTTCGCGTTGTTCATGGTCGGTTTGTATTGCGTTCTCGTGAAAAAGAACATGGTAAAGATCGTGATCGGAATTTTGATCATGGAATACGCCGTCAACCTGTTTTTAATTATGCTGGGCTATCGCTTCGGAGGAATTGCACCGATTGTTGATGAAAAACTCGTCACCGAAGCGGGCAAAGTCTCCCAGATGTTTATTGACTCGGCCGTCGATCCGCTGCCGCAGGCCCTGGTCTTGACCGCTATCGTTATCAGCCTGGGCTCACTGGCGCTGATGATCTCGATCTGTATCCGAACCTATGAAAAATATGGAACATTTGATATTTCCCAAATTAGGAGGCTCAAGGGATGACAATACCTTTGCCTTTATTTGTTGCGCTGCCGTTAACAATGGCTTTTATCCTGCCGATTTTCGGCAAAAAAGGAAAATCCATTGCAATGTTCTTCGCGAGCTTGACAACCATCGTACTGCTGGCAATGGCATTAAGTTCCATCGGACAATACAGAATTTATGAAGTGGGGCAGTGGTCGATTCCCTTGGGAATCAATCTTGTCCTCGACGGATTAAGCGTCCTGCTGCTGTTGGCGGTCAGTGTCGTCAGCACCGCGGCGATGATCTTCAGTACAAAGTACATGGAACAGTACACCGCGAAATCGAAATATCTGTCACTGTTCATGCTGATGATCGCGGGAATGAACGGCGTGATTCTCTCCGGTGACATCTTTAACCTGTTCGTGTTCCTCGAGATCGCCTCGATCGCATCATACGCCTTGGTCGGTTTCGGATGCGAACATGAAGAGCTTGAGGCGTCGTTCAAATATATGGTCTTAGGTTCGGTCGCCTCAATGTTTATTCTTTTTGGTGTCGCGCTGGTGTACGGCAACACCGGCTCGCTGAATATGGCTTATATTTCAAAAGCGATCTCGGCCAAAGGATTAAACGCAGGCCTCGCTTTCGCACTGGCAATGTTCATCGCAGGATTCAGCTTGAAGGCCGCCCTGGTACCGTTCCATGCCTGGCTGCCCGATGCCCATCCATCGGCGCCGGCTCCGATCTCGGCGATGCTGTCCGGCGTTCTGATCAAAGCCTTGGGTGTTTATGCCCTTGCCCGGGTTGTCTTTAATGTCTTTGGAATATCCACAGCGGTCAGTTGGGTATTGATCGGCCTGGGGGTTCTCAGTATGGTCATCGGTGTTTTCCTGGCGGTGGGGCAGTGGGACTTCAAACGTCTGCTGGCGTATCACAGTATCTCACAGATGGGTTATGTTGTTCTGGGGATCGGCGTGGGCGCGTTGATTCTTTCCAGAGATGGTGACATAAAAATCGCGTCACTGGCCATCCTCGGAGGATTGTTCCATCTGATTAACCACGCGGTATTTAAGTCATTACTGTTTTTGACCAGCGGCTCGGTCGAAATGGCAACCGGTACCCGGCAACTGAAAAAGCTTGGTGGTTTATCGGAAAAGCTTCCCTTTACACGGACCGCCTGCACTATTGCCTCGGCTTCGATTGCCGGGATCCCGCCGTTCAACGGTTTCTGGAGCAAGGCGATCCTTGTCTTCGCCGCCGCCCAGGCGGGACTGTGGACGCTGGCGGCGATTACAATCGTTGTCAGCCTGGTGACATTGATATCTTTTTTAAAGGTTCAGCGGTATATCTTCCTTGGTGAAGTCCCGACCGAGCTCGAACAAACGAAAGAAACCGCAGGATTGCCGGCCTTTGTGTCAATGGCTTTTTTGGCAGGACTGTGTTTGCTGCTCGGTTTATTGTTAACGACGGATATTCTCGATTATGCCGTGACAACACTGACCAGCGGCATCGAATACTCCATTAAAATTGCAGGTATGTAAAGAGGTAAAACATATGAGACGATTGATTTATTTTGTTTTGGGTTTTGTGATTTGGCTGCTTCTGACGTGGTCTCTGGATATACAGTTCATCATTCTTGGTTTATTAGTCTCCGCGGTTGTGGCAG
>CAZNET010000525.1:0-2326 GCA_964571885.1 uncultured Pirellulales bacterium | reverse complement strand
CGACGACCTGGGCATGAATTCACAATGTCTCTCGATTTTTAATCATTGTCTTCACAAAGCCCATGGCATTGTCCTGGTCACCGGGCCTACCGGAAGCGGGAAAACAACAACCCTTTATGCCGCCTTAAACAGGATTTATTCACCGACCTTTAAGATAATAACGATTGAAGATCCGGTCGAATATCAACTCGAAGGAATTATTCAAATGCCGGTGAATCCGAAGAGAGGCTTAACCTTTGCGACGGGTCTTCGGCATATCCTGCGTCAGGATCCCGACATAATTATGGTCGGCGAAATCCGTGATCGGGAAACTGCGGACATCGCGATTCGGGCCGCCCTGACTGGACACCTTGTTTTCTCAACCCTCCATACCAACGATGCTCCCGGCGCAATTACCCGATTGATCGATATGGGTGTTGAACCGTTTCTGCTGGCCAGTTCGCTGGAAGCGGTATTGGCACAGCGATTGGTTCGAAAAGTATGCGATCAATGCAAAGTACCCTATTACCCTGACGAGAATCTACTAAAAAGTCTTAATAATCGAACCGAATTAAAAACTTCGCTAAAATTATATCACGGCAAAGGCTGCTATGAATGCATGCAAAGCGGCTTAAGAGGAAGAACCGGTATCTTTGAGATACTCAGAATTACCGATTCGCTGAGAGAATTAATAGCGGCAAGACCAACAGCCGAGCAAATCGCAAAAGCGGCACCGCATGATCATATTAATATGAGACATGACGGAGTAAATAAAGTATTGAACGGAATAACAACACCTGAAGAAGTCTTCAGGGTTACACAGGGTATGGATGAATAAAAAAAATAGAGAGACGGGACATTGAGCAGGTTTTCTTACAAAGCCATTACGGCGACAGGCGAACGTATTGCCGGAACGATAGAATCGGTGGACAAAAAAAACGCCGTGGTGAACCTGGCGGATAATGGGCAGTATGTTACCGAGTTGATAGAGCAAAGCGGTACCTTCGCCGCTATGGAAGGCCTCGGTAAAGCTGCCGTACAAGTCAGCACCTTATTACAAATCGGATCGAGAAAAATCACAGGTAAAGATATTTTAGCTGTCACCGGTCAGTTGAGCGCAGCTCTTAACGCGGGACTGCCGCTGCTCAATGCGCTCAATATTATCCACAAACAACAGCATAAACGAGCTATGAAGGAAATGTTCAGCGAGATAACTCATTCGGTAAGCTCGGGAAAATCGCTTTCAGACGCTATGGCAGAACACAAGAAAGTATTCAGCCCGCTGTACCTTTCGATGATACGAGTCGGTGAAACAGGCGGTATTCTGGAAAAAACCATGGCACAGCTTACATTAATCTTAGCAAGAGAAGAGAAGATCAAATCAAATATGAGAAACGCCTCGGTTTATCCGGTGTTTGTATTGACCATTGGTCTGGCTTCCGTCGCCGTTATCATAACCTGGATTCTGCCAAAAATACTTGCCACGATAAGCGGCGGATATGAAGTGCTTCCCTTACCGACGAAACTATTGCTGTGGATGAGTGATTTTTTGAAAAACTGGGGAATACTGTTGCTGATCGCTCTGACGGCAGGATTTTATTTGTTCCGGAAATGGATAAAACAATCAGGTAAAAGAGCATGGGACACATTCAAGCTTAAAATACCCATCTTGGGTTCTGTTTTACGAACCATCGCAGTAGGCCGGTTTGCACGAACACTGGGGGCCTTGACAAAAGGCGGAGTGACAATTCTGGAAGCACTAAGCATTGTGAGAGACACCCTCGGCAATGAATTGTTGGCCAAAGATATCGATCATGTAGCGGAAAAAGTAAAATCCGGAACGTCACTGGCAGAACCGTTAGAGCGAGCCGGGGTATTTCCTCCGCTGCTTGTACAGATTGTTTCGGTTGGAGAACAAACCGGTGAACTCGATGAATTATTACTCGAAGCCGGTAAAACATTTGAAGAAGAAGCCGATGCCGCCATCGCGAAATTTATGGCGATATTCCCGGCAATTTTGATTCTGATTCTGGCCTTGATAATTGGATTTATTATTGCGGCTACCCTTCTTCCCATTGTCATGATGGAACTGGGAGGTGGCGTTTTCTAAATTTATCAACAGATAACGAATCGTCATTAAGAAAGGTACCTGAAATGAATCATAAAAAAAATGGATTTACGATCGTGGAATTGCTGGTAGTGATTCTGATTATCTCGATGCTAGCTGTGTTTGTCGCTCCGAAAATGTTTAAGGGATTAGGCAAGGCCAAAAGAGACATCGCCAGAGCAAAAATGGCAAATATCGAAAACGCAATTGGTAGATTTTTTATTGACTGTGGAGTTTATC
>CAZNET010000524.1:0-2328 GCA_964571885.1 uncultured Pirellulales bacterium | reverse complement strand
ATCTGTTTCATATTTTATGAATCTCTCCCCGAGATATTCCTCAAACAGAAGATATCCTACATTCAAGGCATCATGATTTCCAATAAGACACATTAATGGGGTATCTTCTGATATAAAGTCTAAATCTTTAAATAAATCTGCCTGATCACCGGCGGACGATTGACAACATCCAGAAGGTCGTCCGAGGCAACCACTTCGTCGGCCAGCTGGTCGATATTTTGGGAATCCAGTTCCTCCGCCACTTCTTCAATGACCGTGGATCGCTGTTCGTACGCGACGTCGATCGCCGCGGTAACTGCTGTTCGACTGGATATCCCGGCTTTGACCGGGTGGCTGAGCATTTTCGAAACATTGTCGAGAATAGCCGAATCCAGGGGTTTGGACAAAACAACTACCAGTTCACCGTTGTCACCATCACGCCGGACACCGATAATGGAATGATGCTGAGCATAGGCGGCGGGGATGGATTCGACAAACTCGTGCGGAACCTCTTCGGCTTTTATATTCTCGAAATACTCCCAGCCAAGCGCCGAGGCAAAAAGCTTTAAGATGCTTTCCTCGGTAAAATACGGACAGCGCAGCAGTAACTCGTCGATACGCGAAGAATCGTTCTTATTATTTTCAAAATATTCGGCGAGCTTATCTCCATCAATAAGCCCCGTCCGTCTGGCTGTTTGTATCAGTAATTCTTTCATGGATATTCATTTGAAACGCTTATAACTTTCAGCACAAGCTAATCTTCAATTTATTTCAAATCGTTACAATTACAACTAATCTTTTTCAAGCACTCTTACCGGATCGATTGGATCAGCCTTAAATCCCGGCCAATCCTCATATTCCTGCATTTCTTTTTCATACTTCTCGAATTTTTGACGATCATAAGCAGAAACTTCTCTAAGATCGGTTAATTCTTTGCCGGGGCGAACAATATTCGCTTTAATGAACACATATAATCTACTTTGGGAATTGGTATTGGCAATGGTCCTGAACAGGCCTCCGACAAGGGGAATATCACCAAGAAGAGGTACTTTTTGACCACTCTTACTTTGATTGAGCTTTTCAAGGCCGCCCAAAATGATGGTGGTCCCATCCGGTACGGTTACTTTCGTATCGACATTGCTCTTAACCAGATCAGGCGGTGTCGGATTTGTCTCACGTGTACTGGCTTCGGTATCCTGAAAATCTGACCGCTCCAGGGTAATTTTAAGCTGAAGCTGGTCACCTTTGCTGATATGGGGCAATATCAATAAGGTAATGCCTGAGGTATAATCTTCATAAACAACATTTTCTGAAGTTATCGGATCGCCTTCGGTCGTTTGAACAATTGTCTCGGTTCGTGTTCGATAGGTGGTATTTTCCGATTTAATTTCCCCCTCTTCATTATCATTCACCAGCAATTTCGGCCTGGCGAGAATTCGGCCGTATCCCTTGCTTTGAACCAGATTTAATAATACGTTGACATGAACATCACCGTAGAACGCTATGCCCTGTCCCTGTTTCGACTGTAAATCAATGAATCGGTCCTTATTGGCCGATTGCAGGCTGTTCAATATTGTATTTGTGGTAATGGAGTCGCCGCCTTCCACGGATTTGACAACGTTCGCTAAACCTGACGTGCCGTCCAGATTTGGAATACTATTGATAACATTAAGATCATAATTAAAAGAATCGTTCTTTGTGATTTCCACCAGGGTCACATCCAATAACACCTGCGGACGGTATTCATCCAGTTGATCAATCAGCGAGCTGATCCATTGCTGATTTTTCTTGCTGGCATAAACGATCAGTGAATACGTTTTGGGATCAGGGACAATAAAGATTTCTTCATCCACTTTTCTTGTCACCGTCGTCCGTGTGATCTTGGAATCTCTTTCATCCCTTTCCGTAATGGTTTCCTGGATCAGCTTCAACAAGACCTCGGCCAACTCTTCGGGGTCCTGGTTTTCCAAGGGATAAACTTTATAGTTGATCGCAGCCTCGACCGGTTCGCTGTCGATATAACCGATGATCATTGCGATCTGGGCATGCTGTTCGGTCGTAGCGTTGACCAAAAGCGAATTGGTGGATTCGACAATAACAACCAGCGGCTCTTCCACCAGCGGTTCCTTTTCCGAACCGGTTGAAACCGCTGCCGGCGAGGGCTGAGGGGTTTGCTGCTGCGCCTGCGGCCGCTGTCTGGCCGATCTGGCCGACCGGCTTCTTTCTCGACTGCTGCTGTATCTGCTCGATCTGTCACGGTCCATCTGATCCTGACCGATGATACCCAGATCAAGCAGCTTTTCCTTGATCTCTTCCGCACCGACATATTGGATTTCATACATCCGCATT
>CAZNET010000523.1:0-2331 GCA_964571885.1 uncultured Pirellulales bacterium | reverse complement strand
ATTTGAAATTCGCTCCCTGCGGGGGGACCTGCGGAAAAAACGGCCAGGGTGTCCCCGTTTGTGATGGACTTCCCACAACAAAAGTGTCGTCTATAACAGTCAGCGGTGCGTAAACAAATAATGTAAAAATTTCAGAATTGTTCAGGATAAAAAATGAATCAAAAGGAAAGATTGGACTTGGCGCAATGGGTTGTAAGGAACGCGGTAGAAAAAGGAGCCGATGAGGCGGCGGTGGTGCTTAATAACCGCAGAGAAATTGAGGTCGAGTATCGTGATAAACAACTCGACAAGCTCAAAGAGTCCACAAAAAATTCGCTCTCAATCAAGATTTACACTTCGAACAGATATTCAAGTCATTCCACGAGTGATTTAAGAAAGGATTCGCTTAAGCGCCTGATCGGTGAAGCGGTACTTTCGACGAAATATCTCGCTGAGGATAAATACCGTTCTTTACCCGATCCGAAATATTATCCGAAGGATTCGCAACCAGAACTAATGGTCACCGATTCAGACTACGAAAAAATATCAGCCGAGAAGAGAAAACGAATCGCAGCTCAACTGGAGCAGGTCTCCATGGCCCAAAGTGATAAAATTATTTCGACAATAGCCGGTTATGGTGACGTCATCAGCCGGGGAGTTCAGGTACACAGCAATGGTTTTTCCGGTCATTGGAAATCCACGCTTTTTTCAGCGGGGTCGTTTGTTACCGTGAATGACGGTAAAGGCGGCAGACCCGCAGACTGGTACTGGCCGGACACGCGATTTTTCAAAGATCTTCCGGAGTTTGATTATATCGGCAAAGAAGCCGCTGATCGAGCATTGAGGAAGATCGGCCAGAAAAAAATTGATTCCGGAAAATATGACATGATTATCGAAAACCGTTCGGTCCCCCGCGTATTGTCAATGCTGCAGCAGCCGATGACCGCGAGAGCGATCCAGCAAAAACAATCCTTTCTGGACGGCATGCTCGGAAAGAAAATCGCCTCTGAGAAACTGACGGTGATCGATGATCCCTTTATTCAAAAAGGATTGGGCTCGCGTCATTTCGATGGTGAAGGCTTGGCCGCGAAGAAAAGAACAATGATAGAAAAAGGTGTGCTGCAGCAATATTATGTCGATGATTATTATGGAAGAAAACTTGGTATGGAACCGACTTCCGGTACGCCTTCGAATCTGATTTTTGAACATGGTGACAAAAAGCTTGAGGAACTCATCAGGACGATGGAAAAAGGAATTTTTGTAACTGGTTTTCTCGGCGGAAATTCGAACCCGACAACCGGCGATTTTTCCTACGGGATCGTGGGACTATTAGTTGAGAATGGCCGAATGACTCAGCCGATCAATGAAATGAATATTTCAGGTAACGCTAAAGATTTCTGGAATCAGCTTGTAGAACTGGGAACAGACGTTTACCCCTATTCGAGCGTTCGCAGTCCAAGTATGTTATTTGAAAAAGTCAGTTTCAGCGGTGTTTGATAAAGTATGGTTTGTTGAGGTTAATTAGGGGGCGAGAAAAGCGTCGGTTTCGCAGGTAGGCACTTCGGTTCCTTCGTAAACTTTTGTATTTCGCAGGGTGAAAATATCGTCTTTTGACAGCCCGATCCTGCGTGTTTCCACAAAGTCAACACTGCCGTCACAAAACAGCACATTCTGACCTCGCTTGTTGTGATTGCTGCTGTTAGCGTTTAGCTTTTCACGATCGATGACCAAATGAAATGACTTCGTGTAAGTTTCGGGAATGTTTTCAAAGAGGGGATTGAGATCGGAAATAAGCACTTTTCTGCCGAATAAGTCCGGGTTTGTTTTACTGCATTTTATTCTAGCACTGTAGGTAATATGCTTTCGGCTGGGAAAATCGTGGTAGCTTTTGGGATCCGCGATGACTTCGATTGATTTTTTGTGTTTTGACCCGGGACACACAAAATCAGAAGCCTCGACATAATCGTTTGTGACCAGCAGCCATAAATTTCTTGTATTGGAATGATTTTCTTTGCCCTGGTAGCCCACTTTCCACCAGGGTGAATTGCCTGACGCGGCAACACTGGGCAATTGGCCGTCATTGTCCTCAATATAGGCACTGGTTCCGTCGTGAATACGCTTCAACTGCATCTGACACATCTGCTGCCAGGCTTTCTGCCGTGCGTATCCGTTCATTAAGTTCACACCCGTCAAAAGAGCGGTTGCGAATATTACAAAAACAGCGGCAGCAGCCAGACGCCGACCGATATTGATCCATAGTGATCCAGCCGTTTGTTCTTCTTTTTGTTCATTCGCAATAAGCTCTCTGAGTTTGCCCTCGGCGTGGACAGAATGATTGAGCCGTATGACCGT
>CAZNET010000522.1:0-2338 GCA_964571885.1 uncultured Pirellulales bacterium | reverse complement strand
CACCACGCCGTATGTCAATACCATCCCTGCCGACCAGCAGCCGCCGTATCCAGGTCGGAGAGAAATCGAACGCCGAATTAAAAGTATCATTCGGTGGAACGCAATGGCGATGGTGGTACGGGCCAACAGAGAACAAAGCGGTATCGGAGGGCATATTTCCACCTACGCTTCTGCCGCGGCACTGTTGGAAGTTGGTTTTAATCATTTCTTCAGGGCAAAAAACGATGAACAGAAAGGTGATATCATTTATTTCCAGGGACACGCTTCCCCCGGTGTTTATGCCAGGGCGTTTGTTGAAGGTCGTCTTTCGGGTTTTGATCTGGAGAATTTCAGAAGAGAGCTAAAGCCCGAAGGAGGGTTGCCTTCCTACCCGCATCCTCGGTTAATGCCGGATTTCTGGCAGTTTCCAACGGTCTCAATGGGACTGTCGTCGATCATGGCAATTTATCAGGCCCGCTATAACCGGTATCTTGAAAACAGAGGTTTAAAGGAACCGTCCGATCAGAAGATCTGGGCGTTTCTTGGAGACGGTGAAATGGACGAACCGGAAAGCCTCGGATCAATCAGCCTGGCCGGCCGCGATAAACTCGATAATCTGATTTTTGTGGTTAATTGTAATCTGCAAAGGCTTGACGGCCCGGTACGCGGTAACGGCAAGATCGTTCAGGAGCTCGAAGCGGTTTTTACGGGTGCAGGCTGGAATGTGATCAAGGTCATCTGGGGATCGGATTATGACCAGTTGCTTGAGAAAGACAAACACGGACTGTTGGTTAAACGGATGGAAGAGGTGACCGACGGACAATATCAAAAGTACGCTGTGTCCAGCGGTGACTATATACGCAAGGATTTTTTTGGAAAATATCCTGAACTACTGGAACTGATCAAAAATTATTCTGACGAACAGCTTGAAAAGCTTCGCAGGGGCGGCCATGATCCGGTAAAAGTCTATGCCGCGTACAAAGCGGCTGTGGAGCATAAAGGATCGCCGACGGTTGTTTTGGCTCAAACGATAAAGGGATATGGGCTTGGCGAAGCCGGTGAAGGCAGAAATGTCACTCATCAGCAGAAAAAGCTTAACGAAGATGAACTGCTGGTCTTTAGAAGCAGATTCGGCATTCCAATACCCGATGGTGAAGTGCAGGAAGCGCCTTTTTACAGGCCCACCGAAGACAGCGAGGAAATGAAATACCTTCAGCAATGCAGAAAAAAGCTCGGAGGCTACGTTCCCAGGCATACGGTTGAAGCTGAACCCTTGAAAATGCCGTCCGATGACCTGTTTGAGGAATTTTATAAAGGCAGCGAAGACCGTCAGGTCGCCACGACAATGGTGGTGGTACGAATGTTATCCAAGCTGCTGAAGGACAAAGAAATCGGCAAACGAGTCGTACCGATCGTTCCCGACGAGGCTCGGACATTCGGCATGGAGTCGCTTTTCAGACAGTCCGGTATCTACTCTCCACTTGGCCAGTTGTACGAGCCGGTGGATAAGGAGAGCCTGCTCTTCTATAACGAACAAAAAGACGGCGCGATACTCGAAGAAGGAATCACCGAGGCCGGCTCTATGGCGTCCTTTATTGCAGCAGGAACCTCTTACGCTACACACGGCTTTCATATGATCCCATTCTATTTATTTTATTCGATATTTGGCTGTCACCGAATGTTTGATTTGATCTGGGCCGCTGGTGACGCGATGGCCAGGGGATTTCTGATCGGTGGGATATCCGGAAAAACAACCCTTTCCGGCGAAGGGCTGCAGCATCAGGACGGGCACAGTCATCAATTTTATTATTCGGTGCCGAATTTAAAGGCCTATGACCCAACATTTGCTTATGAACTGGCGGTGATCGTTCGAGACGGCCTGCATCGCATGTACGAAAAACAGGAAAATATCTTTTATTATATCACGATGATGAATGAATTTTATGAAATGCCGCCGATGCCCGAAGGTGTTAAGGATGGTATATTGAAAGGAATGTATAAATTTAAGGCTTCGTCCAAAAAAAACAACAGCAAAAAAGCGACGCTTTTAGGCAGCGGGGCCATCTTAAACCAGGCCGCCAAAGCTCAACAGATACTGGAATCGGACTATGATATACCGACAGATCTATGGTCGGTGACCAGTTATAAAGAACTTTATACAGACGGCATCGAAGCTGACCGATGGAATATGCTGCATCCGGCTGAAAAGCAAAAAACCCATTATGTTACACAATGCTTTGAAAATGAAGAATCGGTTTTTGTCGCCGCTTCAGATTACCTCAAATCACTGCCGTGTTCAATCGCCAAGTGGCTGCCTGGCAGGCTGGTTGCGCTCGGAACCGACGGTTTTGGCCGCAGT
>CAZNET010000521.1:0-2343 GCA_964571885.1 uncultured Pirellulales bacterium | reverse complement strand
AACTGGCCGCCGCCGCCGCTCAATTCGCCGAGATCCTGAGAAAAAGCTACTGGGCCAAAGAGGCCGAGCTTTCAAATATTCTTGAGATCACCAGCAGGCTGCTCAACGCGAATCCCGAAGATGCCGAGATCGCCGAACTGGTGGATCTGATTTCCAGGGCGAATCTGCTTATGAACGAAGAGAAAAACAAATCCTCAGAAGCCGTCAGCGATACAGCCAAATGATATTTCATGGTTCTGGGCCTCAAGCCTGCCGCGGAGCAGGCTTTTTTTATTTTAAATGTTGAACCGCCTTGACGGATTTTTATATAAAACTATACAATGTATAAAAATTGATTTGTCAAGGAATCCGAAAATGAAACATTTTACAGGTTTGTGGATACTTTTAATTCTTTTTGTCGTTCTGTCATTCAGCTCTTTATCTGCTGATCACGCCACCGAAGGTATTATCATGACGGTTCGCGGGCCGATCAAGCCGGCCGACTTCGGAAAAGCTTTGCCTCACGAGCATATCCTAGTCGATTTCATCGGCGCCGACAAGACCGGGCCTCACCGCTACGATCGGAAGGACGTCATAACGACGATGCTGCCCTACCTGCAGCAGCTAAAAGAAAAAGGTTTTAGCGGTTTTGTGGAATGCACGCCCAACTATCTCGGCCGAGATGTCACTGTCTTCGAAGAGCTGTCGCAAAAAGCCGATATGCACATCCTTGCCTGTACCGGTTATTACGGCGCGATGAAAGACAGGTTCGTTCCGGCTTACGCTTATACCGACGATGTCAATCAGCTCGCGGCGCGATGGATCAAGGAATTCAAAGAAGGCATCGGTGAAAAAAAGATCAAGCCGGGTTTCATCAAGATCGGCGTCGATACGGGCTCGCTTAGCGGCATCGACAAAAAGCTCGTTAACGCGGCGGCCAAGACACACCTGGCGACCGGTATGACGATCGCCTGTCACACGGGCAAAGAGATCGCGGCCCTGGAGGCACTTCAAACCGTAAAAGCCATGGGCGCCGACCCGAATGCTTTGATCATCGTTCACGCACAAAGCATTCAAGATCCCAATATTCATTTTCAACTGGCTCGAACCGGCGTATGGATCGAATACGACAATGTCAGCAAAAATAATATCGATAAATACGTTAAACTTATCGCCAAGATGATCGAGAGGGGCTATGAAAAACAGATCCTGCTTTCACACGATGCCGGCTGGTACGACATCGGCAAGGAAAAGCAGAACGTCAGGTCATACAGGGCCATAGCTGACTTCCTCATACCTGCCCTCAAAGACGCCGGCCTGACCGAAAAACAGCTTGACCAATTGCTTATCCGTAATCCCGCCCGGGCCTTTACGATAAAGATACGCCGATTAAGATAAATACAGGAATTACCGTCATACGGATTTTGCTTGCATTTTCCTTAACGGCTTATTAAACTGCACTGATTAGGTTATGATCATGGAAAATAATAACAACAAAAACGAAAGGATTGATGAGGACATCCTTCAGTGCAAAGAAGACATCCTTCGGGCCAGCGATGTGATACCGCCTTTTACGGAGGAAAAGAAAAATAACAATTCAACAAAACAACCTTCCAAACCGAAAAAGGATATCTTAAGTCAACATAAACAGGAAGAAACTTCTGACACCGGGGCCCAAACAAAAGAAACCCATGAAATTCCAAAATTCGACCTTGCACAGCAGATTATGGCTGAGCAAAGAAAAATCGTTTCGGTAAAAAGGCAATCTCCGCAAAAAAACAAGATGGAAGAGGTTGTAGCACCTGCCGGTGAAAAAACCCGGAGCAGAAAAATCAGATCCAATTCTCTTATTTCCAACATTGTCAAACGGGATATTGACCGGTTTTACAGTAACTATTAAGCAGCACTGAAAACTCTATAATCATATTCGTATTGTAGGGATTTTGACGATTGTATTAATTTCTTCGGATTGCTAAAAAAATACGAACCCAAACTATTTAAAATAATATTAAATATCAGTGATGGATTGATTTCTTGATTGACAAAATTCGTTTTTTGAGTTATAATTACCATGTTAATTAATTAGTGTCGGCAGGAGGATTTTGGTTTGTACGAAAATTTTTGTAAGTTTAATAGGCTTCAATTTTTAGTCTTTAATCAATCCCTATATTCCACATCACCTTGATTTTTAGGAGAAAAGTATGAAGAATGATAAGAGCGCCCTGAAAGTATGTCCCAAGACCGGTAAAATCATCGAGCAGAAAAAAGATAAATACCGCTGGGTCCGATGGCTGTTTCCCGTCACGGGTTTAGCGGCCTTGATATGGTTTTTTATTCGTGTCATCCCCAAACCCTCCCGTGCGA
>CAZNET010000520.1:0-2353 GCA_964571885.1 uncultured Pirellulales bacterium | reverse complement strand
CCCCCATCAAACTTGACGCCTCGATCGGCTACACTTTTCCCGGCAAAGATCCAGTAACAACAAAGGTTCCCGTAAAAGTAATATTTGAGAAACATAAAAATTAATATTACTTTTATTTCTTCGTCACTTTGTATGAAACACTGTTCAAATCGTATGGTTTAAACAAAATTTGTTGATAAGCCGATGCAATCGTGATATATACTATAATAGCTGAATTTTAGTTTAGTTGATATTCATTCAAAATTTGGGGTCTGATTATGAAAAACAAGTCTTCCTTTTTCTTGCCGCTGTTGTTTGTAACATTGTTTTCTTTTAGTTTCGCTAATGAGTATCCGCTCCCGGCCGATGCGCCCGAAATTGACATTACCCGGCCGCCGTACAATGCCAAGGGCGACGGAGTCACCGACAACACGGAAGCTTTCAATCGGGCTTTTAGTGACCTTAAAGATCTGAAGATCTGGGGACATAAACATTTTATCTACGTTCCCAACGGCACCTATCTTGTCAGTGATACCCTTAGTTTCAAGACGATCGCGAAAGTACTGCACGGCCAGAGCAGAGAAAAAACGATCATCAAGCTGAAGGATAACTGCCCCGGCTTTGATGACCCCTGCGATCCGAAGTACCTTCTGGAAGCGACCGCCTACCGTGCCGGCAATGACTTCTGGCACTGTCTTTTTCATATGACCATCGATGTCGGCAAGGGAAACCCCGGCGTCATCGCAGTCAATTATCATACCTGCAACCAGGGGACGATGAGAGATGTCACTATCCGCAGCAGCGATCCGAACGGCGCAGGACTTGTCGGACTGGATCTATCCGATAACGATAACGGCCCGGCCTTCGCCCAGCATATTACTATCGAAGGATTCGATACCGGTATTCGCTGTGTCGGCCCTCATACTTTTAATTTCACACTCGAACATATTGAACTGAAAAACCAGAATAAGGTCGGTTTTCTGCATTCGAACCTGCCTTTATCCATCAGAGGTATCAAAAGTTATAACAAGGTCCCCGCTTATAAAAGTCTGAATCAGGATACGCATGTCGTGATCGTCGATTCTGAATTAAAAGGCGGCGACCGCGATACACCCGCCATCATAAACAACGGTCATCTGTTCGCCAGGAACATTACCGTCGAAGGTTACGATACGGCCATTAAAAGCACCAACGGCAATGCCACGTGTTATATCCCCGGCCCGAATGTCGAGGAATTTACCTCGAGAGATGTGATCAGTGCATTCGGCAATACCGAAAAAAAATCGCTTAATCTGCCGGTCGAGGAAACACCGCAGGTCCCCTGGGGCGATATCGATAAGGACTGGATCAGCGTAAAAAGCTTCGAGCCTGAAAAAATCAAAGAAGGTGACAAAGAAGTTCTGGACTGGTCCGGCGCGATACAAAAAGCCGTGGACTCCGGTAAGAAGACGGTCTATTTTCCAAGCGGCATCTATAATGTCAGAAACACCGTGATCGTGAGAAACAATGTCACCAGACTGCTGGGCTGCGGCTCGGCCGTCAATGCCGATTTTGGAGAATCGGGAGAGCCGTTATGGGAAGGCGATGTCGGCGGCAAACCAATCTTCCGTATCGAAAACGGAACGGCCGATACCGTTGTTGTCGAACATTTCGGCCCGATTCCCAGGGTTGAGCATGTATTTGTCGAACACGCCACGGCAAGGACGCTTGTTTTGCGACATATTTCCGGACCGCTGATGCAGATGTACAGGAATCCGATAAGTTCGAAAGTCGGCAAGCTGTTCGTTGAAGATATCGTCAAATATAACTGGGTACTGGATCATCAGAAAGTCTGGATGCGGCAGTGGGACGGCGAAGCCCCGCCCGAGCAGGTCAACATCATTAATAAAGGCAGTGACTTATGGGTGCTCGGGATAAAAACCGAGGGACGTGATACGCTGCTGACCACTACCCACGGAGGCCGAACCGAAGTACTCGGCGGGCTGATCTATCCGTTCCATGACACTCTCGGACTGCCCATCTTTATCTGTGAAGATTCAAGTCAGTCGCTTTCCTACACAATGCAGAATCCGTGGATATCGCCTAAGCAGGGATTCGAGCTGCAGATCACCGAGACACGCGACGGCAGGACCGGCCACATCTGGCGAGGTGACGTCTATCGCAAGAACGGCCCGACCATGGCCAAGAGCGGCCTGGTGGCGCCGCTTTATATCAGCAGAAAAACTGACATATTCGGCGAAAAGATGGAAAAACCCAAATACGAAACGCCGAGAGTTCAGGCGTTTTACAACGGCAGGGGGAGAACCGGATATTTTGACACAAAAGGTGTTGCGAAACTGACCGGTGAAAAATGGAAATTCCCCACAACTGATAA
>CAZNET010000519.1:1487-2364 GCA_964571885.1 uncultured Pirellulales bacterium | reverse complement strand
TAAGAAAGTACCCGAAGACGCCTGGCGGGTTGACAGATTATCCCAAATCCCGGACCTGGTCGATAAATATAACGGACAGCCCGCGAAGGTTTCCGTTTGAAAATCACAGCTTTTTTAGTGTTCAAAACAGACCTTTTTTTGTATAATCCGTTTTTTGTGATTTTAGAATAAGGGTCGGTTTATGGACGAAGTGGTATTCCAGAAATGTATCAATCCGGATTGTGCGGCTGAGTTTTCGGTCAGCGAAGTGATATTCAAATGCCCGAAGTGCGGCGAGCTGCTCGATGCGGTCTATAATTGGGATAAAATTCAGGTGCCGGGCAAATTGAGCGATTTCAGCAAACGCTGGGCGACGAAAAGCAATCGCCTGGATTTTTCGGGTGTCTGGCGATTCAGGGAGTTGTTGAATTTCTGTACGGATGCGCATAAGGTGACCATCGGCGAAGGCCAGACCATTTTGCAGCAAAACTGCGGACTGGCCGAATATCTGGGGATGAAACCGGATCGCCTGTTTCTTGAATACGAGGGGCTGAATCCCTCAGGGTCGTTTAAGGATAACGGGATGACCGCGGCATTTAGTCACGCGATGACGGTTGGCGCCAAATCCTGTGCGTGTGCCTCGACCGGCAATACCTCCGCCTCGGTCGCGCTGTATGCGCATCACTGCGGCCTGAAGTGCATCGTTTTTATCGGCTCGGGCAGGATCGCGTTCGGAAAGCTCAGCCAGGCGATGGACTACGGGGCGAAGACGATACAAATCCTCGGTGACTTCGACGATTGCATGAAACAGGTACAGGATGTATGCAAAGAGCTGGGACTGTATCTGCTCAATTCGCTCAATCCGTTTCGTCTTGAGGGACAAAAGACCATCATGTAC
>CAZNET010000519.1:0-1477 GCA_964571885.1 uncultured Pirellulales bacterium | reverse complement strand
TCATGTACCGCATTATCGAACAAATGGGCTGGCAGGTGCCGGACTGGATCCTTGTGCCCGGCGGTAATCTCGGCAACTCCAGCGCGTTTGGCAAAGCGTTTTTCGAATTAAAACAGCTCGGCCTGATCGACCGGATTCCACGAATGGCCATCATTAACGCAACCGGCGCCGACACATTGACCGATCTGGTCAACAACAAAAAACTCACCTGGAACAACGGCCATGTCGATCAGCAGATCATCGATGATTATTACGCCGATCTAACTGCGAAGAATTTCTCGCCGCATACCTGCGCGTCGGCGATCGAAATTTCACGGCCGGTCAATCTGAAAAAATGCCTCCGTTCGATCGATATCTGCAACGGACTCGTCATGGCTGTTACCGACGAGGAAATTTGTGACGCAAAGGCTTTGATCGGCAAATTCGGCTTGGGATGCGAACCGGCTTCGGCGGCCACCATCGCTGGATTGAAATACCTATTGGCCGACGGTACTATCAATGAAGACGACCGTGTCGCCTGCGTTCTCACCGGCCATCAGTTAAAGGATCCTGATGTCACCGTCAACTATCACAAGGACAACCAGGGCCAATTTAGCAATCCGCCTATCGAAGCGCCCAACGACCTGCAGGAAATCATAAAGATCATACAGGAGTAATTTCGGAAATTTAATTTGGCTTAAATTCCGTCGAACCGGTTTTGGCGATAAAGATTATAGTGAATTTGGTTCGTTGGGTTCGGGGACGGGATTGAATGTTTTTGCCCACTGATTCAATTTGTTCTGCCAGGTCGGTCTTTCGGATTTGGTTTCGATTTTTTTGAGGGAGTCATAAAACATAACGGTATCGCCTTGCGGATCCGCGTTGGCGAAGAAATCATCGAGTCTGCTGACAATGATGTCATTCGCATCAAGGTCGCTTTCAAGCAGTTTGTTATTGATCAATTGAATCGCCAGATCCAGGTTCGGCCATTTCAAATAGATATCGAGCAGTTTGGCGACGATCTGCTGCTGCATCTGAACATCCTCTGTTGATTCGCGAACCGTTCCCAAATATTCGGCCGCTCGGGCGTAATCGCCGGTTTCGGAGCAAACTTCAGCCAGTTTCAATCGAATCGGATTGGTCACTTCTTTATTATTGTCGCTTAACGCTTTTCGTTCGGCTGTTTCAAGAAGCGATATCATTTGTTCGTTTGATATCTTTCTATCCTGACCCTGATTTTCGAATTTCATGATCCACTGTTGAAGGGTCTCGAGATCGCTGCGCTGTTTGAATATTTTCAGCATGGATTGCCATGCGATTTCACTTTCGGAATTTCCGCCAAGCTTGTCACTTAGCCAAAGAAGATCTTCTGTGTTGCCAACGTCACCGGCCAGAACGATAACCTTCTCGCGGATCTGGGGATTCTCATCGTTGATGAAATCTCTGCGCAGCCTTGCCAGGGCGTTTACCTTGTCGATATTAATCAATCCGATAACCG
>CAZNET010000518.1:567-2372 GCA_964571885.1 uncultured Pirellulales bacterium | reverse complement strand
CGAGTTTTCTTTATGCCATGCTTTCAAGAATATCCAGACCGTCCATTTCGTCGAGGCTGGCACCTGCCGGAACCATAGGCCAGACATTTTCTTCCGGCTCAACCCTGAAATCCACCACACAGGGAAGATTTTCATCGAACATCATTTCAACCGCCTTAGGCACATTTTTCTTTTTATCACAGGTGATGCCGACCGCTCCCAGTGCTGAGGCGAGTTTGGCATAATCAGGATTTTTCAGATAACTGCAGGAATATCGTTTACCGTAGAAAAGTTCCTGCCACTGCCGAACCATGCCCATATAACCGTTATTGAAGATGCATACTTTAATGGGAAGCTTATGCTCGACGGCGGTCGATAATTCGGTCAGCGTCATGTTAAAGCTGTGGTCACCGTCAAAATCAACGACTAAAGCGTCCGGTTTTGCAATTTGAGCACCGATCGCGGCGGGCAGGCCGAAACCCATCGTTCCCAGACCCCCGGACGTGATCAGTTGTCTCGGCGAGGAAAACTTATAAAACTGGGCAGTCCACATCTGATGCTGACCAACACCGGTGGCGACCAGTGCCTGTCCCTGACTTTGTTTATAAACTTCCTCGATGACATATTGAGGTTTTATCTTGTCATTGGAATTGTCGTACTTGAAAGGATATTTTTTCTTCCATTCAGCGATCTGCTGGAACCATTGCTCTCTTGGTTTATATTCGACTTCTTCGGCCAAAGCTTTAAGAATAACCGAAGCGTCACCGACAACCGGAATATCGGCATTGACATTCTTGGCAATACTGCTCGGGTCGATGTCAATATGGATGATTTTCGCGTTAGGTGCAAACGTTTTGACCTTACCGGTGACACGGTCATCGAAGCGGGCACCGACAGCAATGAGCAGGTCGCATTTTTGAACCGCGTAATTGGCATAGGCCGAGCCGTGCATCCCCAGCATATCCAGAGATTCGGGTTTGGTCTGATCGATACTTCCCAGCCCCAGCAGCGTCATCGTAACCGGCAGATGAGCTTTTTCAACCAACTTTCTCAAATGTCCCGTAGCATTGGCGATGATAACTCCACCGCCGACATAAAGCACCGGCCTTTGTGCGTTGTTGATTGCTTTGGCCGCGGTGGTAATCTGTTTGGTATGCCCCTTGACTTTTATTTTGTAGCCCGGCAGTTTCATTTCATTATTTTCACTTGGCCTGCATTTATTGACTTCAGTATCAACGGGGATGTCGATCAGAACCGGCCCGGGTCTGCCTGTCGAGGCAATATGAAAGGCTTCTTTAATGGTCCTGGCCATATCTCTGACGTCTTTGACGATACAGTTGTGTTTTGTGACCGGCCGAGTGATACCGGTGGTATCGGCCTCCTGAAAAGCATCATTACCGATCAGTTCGGTACGAACCTGACCGGTCAACGCAACGATCGGAACCGAATCCATCATTGCCGTAGCCAGACCCGTAACGAGATTACAGGCCCCCGGTCCGCTGGTCGCCATGACAACGCCGACTTTGCCGCTGGTTCGGGCATAAGCGTCCGCCATGTGACAGCCGCCTTGTTCGTGTCGGGGAACGATCATTTTGATAGGCGAACTATAAAGTTTGTCGAATAAAGGCAAGACCACACCCCCGAGATATCCAAAGGCCGTATCGACGCCAAGCTCGACAAGCGTATCAACGATTATCTGTGAACCTGGTATAGGGGTGGATTTGGCGGAGGAAGCCTTTGAGCTTTGAGTTTTTGGACTCATAATATTTCCTTTCCTGATTAACCAGCGCCTGTTTTAACAGCCGCTTAATAAAATGTCATTCCGG
>CAZNET010000518.1:0-557 GCA_964571885.1 uncultured Pirellulales bacterium | reverse complement strand
AAAATTTAGCTGGAATTAACCAAAAAACCAACCAAACTTTCCAGAGGTTCTATCCCTGCTGCAATCCCGTAACCGCCTCACCACGAGGCGTATCAGGATTCGTATCCGCGTGTTTACACGCCGATACTCTCTATATCATATTAAAGATCGCATGTCTGGTCAATAGTATTTCGGCAAAATTAACGGGAAATACAAAGAAATTGTCAATTTTTTTCGACGAAACAAAATGTTTTGATTCGCGTAAAAAACAATGGTATCGTACGTAACTAACGGTATAATGAAGAAATAGACTAAATTAGGAGCTTAATCATGTGTGATACGTGCGGCTGCGGCCAATCCGGAACCGAACAGAGTTTCGAACAACAGGTCAAAGAAATTATCGATGCGATCAGGCCAAATCTTCAAAGCCATGGTGGAGATATCGAACTGGTAACAACAGAAGAAGACAAAACCGTCAAAGTACGTCTGCAGGGAGCCTGTGCGGGTTGTCCCGGCGCAAGAATGACGCTTAAAGACGGCGTGGAAAGAATATTAAAATAAAAAGTTCCAGATCGGAA
>CAZNET010000517.1:0-2384 GCA_964571885.1 uncultured Pirellulales bacterium | reverse complement strand
TTGATTATGGCGCCGGTGTCGGCGGCAATGGTATGCTTACCTGGTCGGGCGGATCGTTCGCTGAGTTCAGGCATGGCGGAATGCCGCCTGTATCAACGATGCGGTGTGATGTGGTTGGGACGTTTGACGACGCGACCGATAATCCGCAGCCCGACGGTAAGGCCCAGGCCATATTTGACATCGGCAGTTTCTCAGTGACCATGTATGCCCTCAGTGACATCGATAAGTTGAATCCTATCGGTGAGGTTAGTGGTGAATTATATAGCTCGGCTTACAGCTATATAGAAGGAGAAACACAGGAAAACCCGAGTGAGTTATATGGCGCCGCGATTGTCAGAATAACCGATTTCAACGTTCCCGGTTTTCAGTGGGCGGAAACAGTTGGTGTTGACCAAGCCGGCTTGACAGCCAGTACGACGAATTTAACGCCGGTTAATATTGATAATTATCTGGCTGACTGGTCGTCAAACAACACTCTCGTTACAGTTCTTGCCGATGAATCCGGTATTCCGGAACCATCAACAATTGTTTTGTTAAGTTTAGGCGGTTTTGCTCTCCTGAAAAGAAATAAATCGTAAAATATTTAAATACGGCTGTATATTCAAAAACTACGGAGCTGTATCTCTTTAGATACAGCTCCTTTTCTTTAAACATTCCTTAATTAGATTTAACTTTTATTGACTCATCTTAATTAATATCTATAATGAACGGTTTATAGATTTCGTTTTAAGGGAAACTTATGTCAAAGAAGAACAAAAGAAATCTGTGCAGCAAGTGTTCGGGATTATGCTGCCGATATTTCGCATTACCTATCGAAACGCCTGAGACACGAGAAGATTATGATGATATACGGTGGTATTTATGTCATGAAGACGTCAGCGTTTTTGTCGAGGACGGCGACTGGTATATCAATATCGATAATAAGTGCCGGCATTTATCCGAGGATACTTTTCTTTGTGATATTTATGACAAGCGACCGAAGATATGTCGAAGTTATTCTATGAAGGAATGCGATCTCATCGAGGGAGAATACGATTATGAACTGCATTTTACCGACGATAAGCAGATGGAAGAATATATCAGGGTGAAATTTGATAATAATGTCAACAAGAACAAAAAACTGGCAGCGAAACACAGAAAAGGCAAAAAGAAATGAAGATCCAGCCGGTGAAAGGTACAAGAGATTTTTATCCGCCAATTATGGCCAAACGCAATTTTATTGTGGACGGCTGGAAGACCGTCTCCCTGCGCAACGGTTTCGAGGAATATGACGGTCCGATCTTCGAGTATCTTCAGATGTATCAGATCAAGAGCGGAGATGAAATCGTCGAACAGTTATTCAGTTTTAAAGACAGGGGCGGCAGAGATCTGGCAATCCGTCCGGAGATCACACCGACACTGGCCAGAATGGTTAATCAGCAAATCAACTCGTTGCCCAGACCGATCAAATGGTTTTCGGTGCCGAGACTGTGCCGTGCAGAGCGACCGCAAAAAGGGAGGCTACGGGAATTTTTTCAGTGGAATATCGATATAATTGGTATCGACGATATTCTTGCCGATGCGGAAGTAATATTTTGTGCAATTGATTATCTCCAGCAGGTGGGTTTCACGCCGAAAGATATCGTCGTAAAAATCTCCAGCAGAAGAATGCTGGCGGCGGTCCTGCAGTCGATCGGTATTCAATCGCAACAACTCGATTCTATTTATGCGGTTCTTGACAAGAGAAATAAAGTCGAAGATGAAGCGTTCTTAAAGATGCTGCAGGAGCAAATAACCGATCGAGATAAGGTTAGTAAAATAATTGAACTGATGAATTCAAAATCCGTTAACGAAATAAAAAATGTTGCGGAACTTACCAAAGAAGCGATGGAGTCGCTTGAAGAACTTGGTCGGCTCTTCGAATTGTTAGAAGATATGGGCGTGACTGAATTTTGTCAATTTGACATCGGCATTGTGAGAGGACTCGCTTATTATACGGGTATTGTTTTTGAGATCTTTGACACCAGCGCCGAACTTCGCGCCCTGGCGGGCGGCGGCAGATATGATAATCTGCTCAAGCAATTTGGCGGTCCTTCCATTTCCGCTACAGGTTTCGGGATGGGGGACTGTGTACTGGGCATCCTGCTGGAGGAAAAGGGAATTATTAATGATAATCTGCCGACCTTGAGTCTGGATTATTTTATTGCGTTTACGGACCCGAAATATTTTTCGAACGTGATCGAAATTGCCGCGTCATTGCGTAAGGCAGGGCAGAAGACAGGGTTTAGTTATAAGACAACAGGTCTTGGCAAACAATTAAAGCAGGCCGGTACGCTAAATACGGATAAATCCATTATTATTGGCGAGGAAATCGAAAAAGGTATATTGCTTATTAAAGACATGAA
>CAZNET010000516.1:0-2388 GCA_964571885.1 uncultured Pirellulales bacterium | reverse complement strand
AAATATTAGCGTTTCAGTGTGTTGGCGGACCACCACATCAGCCTTGCTATCCCTGTTGAAATCGGCAACGGCGATGTCCTTCATAAAATCAGTTTGAGGTCCGATGGCATAAATTTTCCAGGAATTCGGCTCCTCGGGATTTACTTTAGGCAGGGGATTTTCAACCCAGACTGTTTTATATCTTTTCTTGCCGACGGTATAACTGGTCGCTATATCCAGATCCCCGTCTTTATCGATATCACCGATTGCAAATCGATTGCCGGCGAAATGCTCATCTTTCAGCACGACGTTTTTCTTAAATGTGCCCGAATGTTGATACTTATACCATACTAACGATTCATCTTCATGTCCCTGGACAATAATATCACCCTTGCCGTCTGCATCCACATCCGCGATTCCGACGACTCCATAAATATCATCTATTTGATGATGCTGAAAATCAACTTCAGCAAAAAGAAGTCCCGAAAACAGAAAAACAAAAGATGCTGCAAAAAGAGTAACTATCGTCTTATTTGTCATTTTCTTAGTCCTTATTTATTGAAACAATTCATTTAAGGTATTAATTGTAATCTTCACATCAAGCGCATCGCCGAGTTCCGATACCACCATATCCGCTTGTGAGAAATCTTCTGATTCGGTATATCCATTGGTTGTAATCACGCATTTCATACCGGCTGATTTAGCCGACAATAAACCGTTTCGGCTGTCTTCGATCACTACGCATTCTTCAGGCTGCAGATTCAGTCGCTTGAGCGCGAGATTATAAATCTCCGGATCCGGTTTTTTCTTTGAGACCACATCACCTGCCAAAATCGCATCGAAGCTGGCTTTTCTTTCAGGACCGAGCATTTTTTCAGCAACCAGATTTACCGCCCGTTCATTGCTTGTGGAACATATTGCCAGGATCAATCCAGTCTCAATGGCTTCGTCAATAAGTCTGGCCACACCGGGACGAAGGGGCAACTCGCCTGATTCGATAATTTTCATGAACAGTTCTGTTTTGAGTTGATGCATTTCTTTAATAAACTGGTCTTTATCATTAATATCTTCCGGCCAGCCGTTTTGCTTAAAATAATGCTTCATTCTTTCTTTACCGCCCGCCACTTTCAGAAGTTCACCGTAAAGTTCGACATCCCATTCGATATTATAGCCGCGTTCCGCAAATGCCCTGTTAAACGCGACCCTGTGACCGTCGCGTTCCGTATCAACTAACACACCGTCGCAATCAAAAATCAATGCTTTTAGTTCTGCCATTACTAATCCTTTAAAGAATCAGGGGTTTGAATATAATACTTAATCTTCTGCAAAAATTGCGCCGCATAGGTGCCGTCTGTTGCCCGATGGTCAAGTGCCAGCGTCAAACTCATTACCGAACCAACCACCACGTTGTCATTCTGAGCAACCGGCTGCGTCTGGATCGATCCGACACCCAAGATCGCACACTCGGGGGGATTAATGATCGGCACAAATCCCTTGACTTCATACATTCCGAGATTACTGATTGTAAAGGTCCCGACCGCCTGTGTTTTCAATCTTCCTTTTCGTGCCCCCTCGGCATTTTCGATCGAACATCGATTGATTTGTTCTATCGTCTTTTGATCGGCGTTTTCAACGACAGGTGTCAGTAAACCATCTTCAACAGAAACGGCAACACCGATATTGATCGCTTTCTTGAAGATAATCTTATCAGTTTCTACATGAGCGTTGAGCTTTGGAAACTCGACAAGAGATTTAGCCGTCGCCTTGATAATCATATCCGTAAACGTTATTTTACCGTTGTGCTGCTGATTATAATTTTTTCGCCATTGAACGGATTTTGCCATATCGACATCGGTAAACAAGTAAAAATGCGGAATTGTATTCTTGCTGTGTGTCAGCCGTTTGGCGATTCGAGACCTCATGGCAGTAAAATTTATAACCGTGTCTTCAGAAGCCTTTTTACCCTTATCACCCCCTGATTTACTGGTGACAAATTCGAGTACATCTTGCTTGGTAATTCGCCCGCCCGGACCTGTGCCGTTAATATGTTGAAGATCGATATCTTTTTCTCGAGCCAGTCGCTTAGCCGACGGCGATGCAATAATATCTCGATGCTTGGTTTTTGATTCTTCCCTGACAGTCTCTGCAGATGACTCTGGCAATGATTCCGACTTAGCCGATGAGTCTGAAGGCGCTGAATCTTCAATCTTTTCTCCGGGTTGGCCTATATAGGCAATGGGCGTTAAAACCGTCACTTCATCACCTTCAGAGTAAAGAATTTTTATTAATGTTCCCTCATCATAGGCTTCGACCTCAAACGCCGCCTTATCCGATTCGACAACGGCAATAACGTCACCTTTATGAACGGAATCGTTTTCTTTTTTTACCCATTCAACCAGCGTCGCTGTC
>CAZNET010000515.1:0-2396 GCA_964571885.1 uncultured Pirellulales bacterium | reverse complement strand
GAAAACAAACTCAAGATATTCAGAAATATTACCCTTGATAAAGGACGGCTGCTGATGGGCTTTGACGGGTGGATGGACGGCGGCGGCGTTTCGACCGGAACGATCAAGCGATTTGTTAATACCTTGTGCGCTGAGAAGGTCGCTGCGATTGACAGCAACGGCTTTTACATTCAGAATTTCCCGGGCACGATGGAATTAACGGCCCTGTTTCGCCCTTATACGGTCATCAAGGACGGGCTGGTAAAAATCATCGACGAACCACAAAACGAATTTTACTATTGCGAAACGAATGAGCTGCTGCTTTTCACAGGTAAAGAGCCGAACCTGCATTGGGACAAATTCGTGGATTGTATTTTTGCGCTGTGCCGACAAACACATGTTCAGCATGTTTATTTCATCGGAAGCGTCGCCGGTCTGGTGCCGCATACGAGAGAACCGAGGATTATGTGCTCGTATTCGGATTTCGAAGCACGAAAAGAATTCGAGCAGTACGGCTTCAAATCCACGAACTATGAGGGACCGGCCAGTCTGATTACCTATATGACCGCGAGGGCAAACCTGCAGGGATTGAAAATGACCAACCTCGTGGCGACGGTGCCGGCGTATGTCCAGGGAACCAATCCCAAATGTATCGAGTCAGTGACACGGCGAATTGCCAATATCCTCGGGCTGCATATCGAACTCGATGACATGCGCGATCTGACCGACGAATTCGAGAAAAAAGTCAACGAAATTGTGCAGGAACAACCCGAACTGGCAGATAATATCAGTAAGCTTGAGCAGAATTATGACAGCGAAACCTTCAACGATGAACTGGGCGATCTGAAACAATGGCTTCGGCAAAAAGGCGTTCGGCTCGATTAAATGTTGCGTATTTTTATTTTTTCAAAAAAATATCAAAATTGCTGCAATAAAAACTATATGTTATCCGTCATACTTTTTTAATGAACTGGTCAGGGCTTTAATAAACAACTAAGTCCCTCTCAATAAATAAGTTGTCGTTTACTTTTATCAGGAAAGAGGCTTTTGACAGCAAATCACCATAAGGTTGACAAATGTATTACCATCCAATTGCAATTAATCACCTTATCTCATCAATTCTTTAAGGACGGTCATTATGAAAGCACAATTTAACAAGCGAAGTTTTTATCTCATTTTTGTTATATTATTTACGATTTTGCTTTTTCAAACAGATCACCGATTATTTGCCGCGGATCAGAAACCGAATTTCGAAGATGCCTCGAAGTTGCCGGTCTCTCCTCAGATCCATCCGGACAGGCGAGTAACGTTGCGGCTTTACGCACCTAAGGCCAATGAAGTCTGGCTGGTGGCGGGGGCAATACGCGATGAGGTTGATGGTCCGGTGCCGATGAAAAAAGACGACAAAGACGTGTGGAGTATCACCGTAGGTCCTTTGAGACCCGATGTTTACGATTATGGATTTTCGATCGACGGCACAACACGAATGGTCGACCCGGCCAATCCGAACGTGGAAGAGCTTCGATGGGGACATATCAGCTTTTTCGAGGTGCCGGGCGATAAGCCGATGTATTACGAACCGAAAGATGTGCCGCATGGCGAACTTCATCAGCATTTCTACAAATCAGACGCGATCGGGGAAACACGACGGATGTTCGTTTATACACCGCCGGGATACGATAAAAGTAAAAATGTCAAATACCCGGTCCTGTATCTGCTGCACGGCGGCGGACAGATCGAGGAATCGTGGAGCTGGCTGGGCAAGGTGAATTTCATGATGGACAATCTTCTCGCCGAGGGTAAAGCCGAACCGATGATCATCGTCATGCCTTACGGACACATCAAACGGCAATTCATGTACGGTGAAATACGTAAGCGGGAACTGTTCGTAGAAAATCTGCTCGATGAAATCATTCCCTACATCGACAAACACCACAGAACTCATACCGACGCGGACCACAGGGCTATCGCGGGACTGTCTATGGGGGCCGGTCAATCAATGAGTATCGGTTTGAAAAATCTCGATACGTTTTCGTGGATCGGAATGCTCAGCGGCGGTTCCAATGTGGAAAATTTTGAAAAGGAGTATCCTGAGATACTGGCCGATCCGGAAAAGACCAATCAGAAACTCAAGCTGTTCTGGATGGGCAGAGGCAAACAGGAAAGACCCGAACGCATCATGAAGTTCTCGGAATTTCTTAAATCCAAAAAAATCAATCACGAAGTTCATATCAGCGAATACGGGCATGCATGGCGTACCTGGCGAAGCTATTTTTATTACGAACTGGCACCGAAACTTTTCAAAGACAATTAGCAGGAGTCACCGATGAAGATGAGATCTATAATAAGTACTCTGATCGTTATGATGTCACTGGGTTGTGTTTTCGCGGCCGATGCGAATTCCGTCAAGGCCAAGC
>CAZNET010000514.1:0-2397 GCA_964571885.1 uncultured Pirellulales bacterium | reverse complement strand
CGTAGCTGCAGGGGCACTTAAATATTCAAAATACGCCTTCGTGTGATTGGCGATAATCATCGCCAGTGTGGTTTTGCCTACGCCGGGCGGGCCGTGAAAGATCAGACTCGTTAACCTGTCAGCCTGAAGCATCCGATACAGGAGTTTACCCCGAGCGATAAAGTGCTGCTGACCGAAAAAATCCCCCAGTTTAACAGGTCTCATACGAACCGCAAGAGGAGCAGCAGCATCGATGTTTTTCTTTTCGGTCTGAGCAAACAGTGATTTATCTGACTTTTCTGAAAACATAAATGCCATTATATGAAAAAATATGGACAGTTAGAAATAGTAAACCATCAAAACCTTGTTTATCCTGCAAATGAAAAGAAAGCTGAATTTTTCTTGACATATAAGCATATATGGCTTAAAAGGTTATTTTAAATTTGATGATGATGGCTTTTTTTGGAGACTTAAATAATGGAGCAAAAAATTTTACTCAAGGAAAGTGATATTCCTAAACAATGGTACAATTTAGCAGCGGATCTGCCGAGTCCGCCGCCGCCGCCTTTGGGACCGGACGGCAATCCTGTATCGCCTGATATGCTGGCACCGGTGTTTCCGATGAATCTGATCGAGCAGGAAGTCAGCACCGAACGCTGGATCGATATACCCGACGAAATTCTAAATATTTTATACCGCTGGAGGCCAAGTCCGCTCAAACGTGCGGTTTATCTTGAAAAGCATCTCAAAACCCCGGCAAAAATCTATTATAAAGACGAAAGCGTCAGCCCGCCGGGAAGCCACAAGCCCAACACCGCCGTTGCTCAGGCCTGGTATAACAAACAGTTCGGAATTGAAAGACTGACCACCGAAACCGGAGCCGGTCAATGGGGCAGCGCTCTGGCATTTGCCTGCAAGATCGTAGGACTCGAATGCAAAGTCTTTATGGTCCGGATTAGTTTCGACCAGAAACCTTTCAGGAAGATGATGATGCAGGCCTGGGGTGCTAATTGTGTCGCCAGCCCGAGCAATGAAACCAATGCGGGAAGAAAAATACTTGAAGAATTCCCAGACACACCAGGCAGTCTCGGTATTGCCATCAGCGAAGCGATCGAACAGGCGGTCACCGATTCTTCCGGTAAAACGCGTTATTCGCTCGGCAGCGTTTTGAATCATGTAATGCTCCATCAAACCATCATCGGTCTCGAGGCCAAGAAACAGCTCGAATCGGTTGGAGAAAAATTGCCCGACATCGTCATTGGATGCGCCGGCGGCGGCAGTAATTTTGCCGGTCTGGCTTTTCCATTTACAGCAGATAAGATCAATGGCGCTGATATTGACATTATTCCCGTTGAGCCGGAATCCTGTCCCACAATGACAAGAGGACCCTATGCTTATGACTTCGGCGACACCGCATGTACCACGCCATTGATGGCAATGTTTACCCTTGGTCACGCGTTCATTCCGCCGCCCATTCACGCGGGCGGCTTGCGATACCACGGTATGTCTCCTCTGGTTTGCCAGTCGATCGTCGAAGGCTTGATGTCTCCCAGAGCGTATCACCAGCTTAAGTGTTACGAAGCGGCGGTCACCTGGGCCAGCACGGAAGGCATGATCTGTGCACCGGAAACAAGCCATGCTGTGGCTGCGGCGATTGACGAAGCAGTCAAAGCAAGAGAAGAAGGCAAAGAAAAAGTTATCCTGTTTAACTATAGTGGTCACGGTCTGATGGATCTGACTGGATACGATGCGTACTTTTCCGGTAAATTGTCAGATTACGAACTGCCGCAGGAAGATCTGGAGAAATTCACAAAACCGCTTTCAGAACTGCCCAAAGCTCCGATGCAAAAAAGCGGAAAATGGTAACATTAAAAATTTGAAAATTTTATATTGACCGATATAAACGATACATTAGAATATGGGTACAAATGATTGCGTATATATGAAAGTTCATTGAATGACAATAATATTTTTCGGGGTAAAGGTTTTAAGGAGTTTTATTATGAAAAAGGAATGGATTTTAATGTCACTTATTATGTTAGCTTTTGGGGGTACGGTGTGGGCAGCGGGTGACATGCCGGCAATGGATGTCGAATTGACCTATGCAACAAAATACATATGGCACGGCTATGACCTCTTTAACAACAAGGCCGCTTTCCAGCCGGGCGTAACCGCTGATTTAGGATCAGGCTTCAGTGTAAATTTCTGGGGATCCTATCCGGCCGCCAGTGGTAATGTCAACGCTACCGAACAGGATTACAGCCTTTTATACGACATGACGCTGTGCGAAGGCGAACAGCATCAAATGGATGTCACGGCTAATTATATTTACTATGACTTTATCGACGAACCAAGTACAGCCTCAGATGCTCAGGAAATCGGAGTCGGTGTTTCATGGCCGAAAATGTGTACGGCTGG
>CAZNET010000513.1:0-2414 GCA_964571885.1 uncultured Pirellulales bacterium | reverse complement strand
AACAAATAATAGACAAATTTAGTCAATTTGATTTGCCACAGGAATCCCATCCGCCTACACCCATCTTCCTACAGTAAAGCTACGGCGGACAAGGAGGGCGCAGGGAGCAAAGTAAATTAAAGATTAAAGATCTAAAAGCAAAAATGTGGAAGGCCTTCGGCCTGATTTCTATTCTGGATTCCTGATCGGGGTCAGGAATGACACGTGTAGAGATTGCCGCGCTGCGCTATGAACCATACGCTTCACGGCTGCGCTCGCAATGACACGGCCACATTAGGATCCTGCGGATGCTCATTCAACAGACCCTTCGACAAGCTCAGGGTGACCCATCTTCGCCAACGCTACGATGGGCCGGACTGCTTAAAACATGCAGGGGTAAACTTAGCGGGAATAACAGAGGAATCGGTGGGGCAAGCCCCACCCTTCATTTATTCGGGGATTTTTGTTATTTTTATTTGGACGATCTCGCTTTTTGAGCCGAGTCTCATTTTCGGTCCCCAGGTTCCGGTGACGGTTGTGCCGTAGGTATAGGTGGCCGATTATGTATATCCATTTAAAATAAAAATGGGGCTGAAGCAAAGCCGGTCTTGTACCCAGCTTTATTTCAGCCCCCGACCTTCACCTTGTTTCCAAGGTTATTTGTTAACGCGGCCTACACAAGCCGCGGTTGTACACTGCTGGGTTCGGTGCCTAACGTGCGTCAAGCGCTGACCCAGCGAAGAAGAGGAGAGAGAGTTTTAGCGTAATTATTTAATCGCAGCATCACTGCGGTTACATACCAGCTGGGCATTGCTTAATACCCCCGTAAAAAGCAAACCCAGCGAAGAAGAGGAGAGAGTGAGAGTTTTGTAGCCTCTTTATAATAATCACGGCTAAGCCGTGCGGCTTTTGGGCCGGACTTGTAAACCTGTCTTTATGCGCGTGCTTAGGTTTAGGTCACCAAGTCCAGCTTGGGGGGAGAAAACTCTTCGTGAGCATTTATCGTTTCATGTCATTCAAGCTGACATGAGAGCTCTCCGTTTAAGCAGCAGGTCATTGGAATCTATTCTGATACCTGGTTCCTGGAGTAGCGTCTTGATTTCGGCCTTTTCATCGGAGCGATCGATTTGATCGTGATGACATCTTTGAGGCCGAGGACGTTGGCGACGGTTTGCTGGAACATCTCATCACTGACTTCATCGGTCAGCACCGCCGAAACACCGAGGCTTCGGGCGGCGATTTCCTGCTTTTTGTCCCCAGCTTTGACAAAAGCGATCGTCGGAATATTGGGTTTGACCGCTTTGAGTCGCTTGAGGAACAAGCCGTCTTCCATACCGTCCAGACTCCACCTGCTGATTACACTGTCTATCTTTTCAGTTTTCAAAGAACGTGCGGCCTTTTGACCACACTCAAGATTTATTAGCTGTATGGGAAGTTCCCGTAAGGTTTCCTCTCTGCCGTCGAGTCCCACTGTCATAACTGTCGCCTGTACGAGAACTAACATATACCTTCCTAAATTTACCTTTCATCACCCTCCTGCCTTTCCATCTATAAACTTTTTACAACTAATAAAACTGCCTTTCTATAAGCGAACGGCGTGCCAGCTTTCGAATAAAAAGTAAAATAAATTTAAGTAGTTGTTGTTACTGGGCTTATAAAAACAATAAAAACGGACACGAAAATTAGGCCGATTGGGTGACATGTCCATCATGGTCAGTGACAGATGGAAAAATCTTTTATAACCCCAAAGGTTTAAACGGCTTATCAGAAATGTACCATTTCGGCCGATGGTGACCATTTTGGTCGGTCGTCATTAAAATGATGTTAATGCAAAAGATTTGTAGAATAAAAATTTGAAAAAACTAAAAAAAAATTACTCGTCGCTGTTGGGCATTGGGATGTTAAGTTTGTCGATCATTCGGTTGAGGCGTCTTCGCTCAATGCCGAGGATTTTTGCGGCGGCAATTTTTCGGCCGTTGGTGTATTCAAGGGTTTGCATGATAATTTTGCGTTTAACCTCGTCGAGTGTCGGCAGTTCGTTTTTCGGGTACATCGGACCGTCAGAAACAATGACCTCGAAAGGCAGGACATGCGGTTTGATCTGATCGCCTTTAGAAAGAATATAAGCGCGTTCCACGGCGTTTGAAAGCTCCCTGACGTTTCCCGGCCAGGAGTAGCTCAGGAAAAGTTCTTTGACCTGCGGGGTGAAATATTTCGGGCCTTCCTGATAAAAGGCGATCTGGCTGTCGAGGAAATGCTGGGCCAGCGGCAGGATATCTTCTTTTCTTTTTCTGATCGGGGGCACTTCGAGATTGACGACATTGAGACGGTAATACAGGTCGTTTCTGAATCTATCTTCTTCGACCATTTTATCGAGTCTGCGGTTGGTGGCGCAGATCACACGGATATCGATCGGATAGGATTGTGTCGAACCA
>CAZNET010000512.1:0-2424 GCA_964571885.1 uncultured Pirellulales bacterium | reverse complement strand
CCGGCAATATGTACTACTATATCGTGACCGCGGTCGATGAATCGGGTAATGAATCGAATGCTTCAAACGAGGCAAGTGCAACAACAAGTCCGTAATTACACAACAGAATCAGAAAGCACCTTTGGCCTTATTGCCAAAGGTGCTTTTTTGTTATTTAATTTATTTTCTGCCTCTGGGTGTATAATCAGGATTTGGTTTAGGCAGTTTTGCATTGGTATCTTTAAGCCAGGTGGTTAATTTTCCATTCAACGCTTTGACTTTGTCCGGTTTTTGCCCGGCTAAATCATTGGATTCTGAAATATCATCTTTGAGATGATACAGCTCAAATCTCTCAGGACCGTACCACTTGATCAATTTCCAGTCCCCTGCCCTGATAATACTGTAAGGTTTCTGACCACCCCGATAGTGTGGATAATGCCAGTATATCGCTTCTCGGTTCAGCTTTTTCTTCGCATCCGACTTAAGATGTTCAACGATTGAAACACCGTCGATAACGCATCCTTTCGGCAGCGGCATACCCGCCATTTCGAGGAACGTCGGCAGAATATCGACCGAAGTGATCACTTCATGACTGACCGTTTCGGGTTTGACTTTTCCGGGCCAGCGTACGATAAAGGGTTCCCGAATACCGCCCTCGTAAGGTGTGCCTTTGCCTTTGCGCAGCGGAGCATTGCTTGTTGCGACGCCGGGCCAGACGAGACCGCCGTTATCGGAATAGAAAACAACCACCGTATTGTCAGCCAGATCAAGCTCGTCCAAAGTATCAAGTACCCTGCCGACGGCATCATCGACGCTTTCCACCATTGCCGCGTATTTCGCGACTTTATGCGGTCCTGTGGGCTCGATATTCTCATATTTTTCTATTTTATCCTCTTTTGCCTGGATCGGATAATGAACCGCATAGTGACAGAGATTGAGGAAGAAAGGATCGTTTTTATGTTTGCGAATAAAATCAACAGCTTCATCCGCTTCGCGGTCGGTCAGGTATTCTCCCTTTTTTCTCGATCGCAGCGTGTCGATTCCATAAACCGCTTTCTCACCTTTCCATACTTCGTTTCCGGCTCTTGCCCACGGGTCGAAAAAGGTCGGCGGTTCACCCATATCACAGCCGCCGATATTATAATCAAAGCCCTGCTTCTCCGGATACCAGTCAGTCGCCCCCAGATGCCACTTGCCTATATGACAATTCGTATAACCGCCTATCTTCAAGACTTCGGCAACCGTTATTTCGCTCAGTTCCATCCATAACGGGTTCACCGGTGTCATTAACGGTTTACCTTCATGTTCTTCATATCCCGAGGGACTGACTTTATTCCAGGGGATATCTCCGCCCTGATACCTTGCTCTTATCCAGTCCGTAATGCCGATTCGAGCCGGGTATCTGCCTGTCATGATGGACGCTCTGGTAGGAGAACACAAAGCGCACGCGGCGTAGGCATCGGTAAATCTCATTCCCTGGGAAGCTAATTTATCGATATTGGGTGTTTGATGATATGTACTACCGTAACAGCCGACATCCGTCCAACCAAGATCATCGACGGTGATCAGGATGATATTAGGCGGCCTGCTCTCCGCTGCAAATAAAGACTTCGAGAATACTGTTCCTGCTGTTACTAAACCGGCATATTTCAGAAAATCTCTACGTTTCATGAAGTTATCCTTTCTGTGAAACCAGTAAAATCATTTACCCGGTATTATGGCAGAAAAAAAATAAAGATGCAACTATAAATCCACCTTCGAAATATCAATTTTAGAACGCTGTTTCTTTAACTGACCCCTTTTTTTCTTTTCTCTGAGCCTTTTTTCTTTCGCTGCAGGAGGTATTTTAGTTCTTTTACGCTTTGGTTTGGTTTTCAGGGCGCAATTTAATAATTCACAAAATTTACGAATCGCTGCATCTTTATTGCTGCTTTGGGTTCTAAAGCGTTGAGAAATAACTCTCAGCACACCGTGCTTATCAATTCGTGTTTTGTGTTTTTTAAGGATAAGATTTTTTTGATAATTTGATAAACACTGGCTGTTAGGAACATCAAAAAACAAAGTGACACGGGTATTGACTTTATTGACATTCTGACCGCCGGGCCCCGAGCTCTTCGAATACCTGAAGTTCAATTCCTCCAGAGAGATATCCAGTCCCTTTTTGACATGGATCATCAGAACACCATTCCCACTCCAAGGATATACTTGGTATCGGCTTTTTGAGCTGTGGTCGCGGGAGAAGCGTCGTAGTTAAATACGATCTTGAAATTGGTATAGACTTTTTCCGTTATCGAAGCTCTTAATTCCGTATTTGAGTTGATATAAAAATCTTTTGAGTCTTCTGTCTTGGGGTAATACGTCATATCATGAAATATTTTAAGAACCGGATGTATTTTCGTATCCAGATTGTAAAACTGACGATACGTAGCTACAGCCGCTTCACCA
>CAZNET010000511.1:0-2435 GCA_964571885.1 uncultured Pirellulales bacterium | reverse complement strand
CTTTCGAAAATATAATGGAATTAGCGATGAATTTTATTTTTTTGCCTTAGTACAAATACGCCCATTGCAAGAAAAAGCATACTTGCCGGTTCCGGAACGGGATTCGCGTCAATGAGCAAGTTGGCGGAATTTATGTTGCCGTAAATTTCTGGTGAAAATCCAGGAAAATAAATCCCGCTTATAATCAAACTCACGGAGCCATCGGCCTGGCCGTCAAGAAGGAAATCCCATGTCGCTTCGTTTATGGAAATAAAGGTCGTATCGCTGTTAAAAGGAACGGTGACCGGCGGATCTGTCTGGATTATTTCCGTAGTGTAGGAAACTTGCCCCATTCCCGGAGCCGCGATTAAAGAGCACGCGAATTTTCCCGGTTCATTTACGGCGGTGATGTCACCGGTTGCCTGAAAGCGCACTTCATTAATAGCGGTAAACGCAACTCCAAGATCAAAATCAAATTCCACTATGTCAAGGAATTCATACGCTCCGTTTACATCTAAAGGTACTACATAAATATCGGCGTGTAAAACACCGCCAGGTAAAAAGAGCAGACCGCATAATAATATTAACTTAACTTTCAACTCTCCTGTGTTTTGTTTCGCTTTCACTTCCTGTTCCTTTCAAAAATAACGTTTCGCTTATGTTTTAATTTACCATATATTAAAATCTTTTTCAAGTTAAAAACCCATATATTTTGACCGGATTACTCCAAAAATAAGCCGGTCGAGGTGCACAAACCACCTCCTTCAATAATATGACGAACCCCGGGAGCAAAAGATTGATGTCGAATTTCCGTTTTCAAGAAATTTTCATAATCGGAAAATTACAGATGAAACACATTGCAAATAATCACCGCCTTTGGAGTAACGAAGTTTCGATGACCCTGCCCAACAGCGGGCGAACGCAGCGAAGATTCATAACAGAAATACGATTCAGGCGATCGGCGGGATACATCTTCCCTGCCTGAAACAATACCGCTTGCGTGTGCCTTCTCAAGTGTTCAACGGTACGGCTCGCGTCGTTTCCCGTTTTTATCTCCGTGTCTCTGTGTCCTTGGCGACAAACTTTATTGATCTGCTGTTTCAATACCATCGGTCGGGAAATTCAGGGAATAACGGCACTTGTTTTGAATCCGGGAAGACCCGATCTGTCATAAGCAACACCCTGCCTCATTAGAAGCCGTAGTACCCCCTGGGAAAAAAACCCGAAAAGCTTATTTTCCCACCGGTATCGCGACGATAAATAAAGGATTGACGCATGGTGCCGGATCGGTTAATATCAATGGTTTATAAGATGACAGGAAACGGTTATGAGAGCACGACACATAAGGTTTTTACTGACGTTAACAGTGTTATTTCTTTTCGGAATCGGCTGTGAGCCCGCGAAAAAGCAGGTAGCGCTGCCAAAGGAGTACGGCCCGGCGGTCGAACTGGGTTCGACGATCGGCTCGCTGGTCGATATCTATTCGGTCGATACGATCCCCGTTGAAGGATACGGTCTGGTGGCGGGTCTGAAAGGGACAGGTTCTTCGGAATGTCCGCCGATGATCCGTGAATACCTCGGCCAGTATATCCTAAAGCAGCTCGATGCGCGTGACATCAATGCCGATCGTCTGATCAACAGCAGGAACACCGCGGTGGTCGTGGTTCGGGGCATGATGCCGGCGGCGACGGCCGAGGTGAAATACTTCGATCTTCAGATCAGTGTCCTGCCGGGCACGCAGACGACTTCACTCGAGGGCGGCTGGCTGTACAAAACCGAACTCAAGGCCTCGGGCAGCTTTGGTCTGGCAATGAAATCGCTGGCCAGTGCCGAGGGAGCGGTCTATATCGATCAGCTTGAGCCGGTCGAAACCGAGAGGATCGCGACGGTGCTGGGCGGCGGACGGGTGCTGGACGAATACAAGATCGTACTGGCATTGAAACAGCCCAACTATGAGCTTGCCAGTGTCATTCGCAACAAACTGATCGAGCGGTTCGGCCCGCATATCGCCAACGCCGTCTCGGCCAGCCAGGTCGAACTGATCATACCGGACCGATATAATAACCAGAAAACACGTTTTGTCCAGATCGTCAACGCGATGTATCTCAACGAAAATCCCGAGCTGACCCGGCAGCGAATCAGCAATCACATTCGCGAGCTGGCGGTTTCGCAAGATAAACAGTCCAGTGAAGTCGCGCTGGAAGCCATCGGCAGAACAAGTCTCGACAAGCTTTCGGTGCTGCTGAATTCCGCGGACGAAGAGGTACGTTTTCGCGCGGCCCGGGCCATGCTGAACATGGGAAGCGACGAAGGTCTGCTGGAGCTTCGCAAAATCGCCACGGACGAGAAATCGCCCTGGCGTCTGGATGCCCTTGAAGCAATACGGATCTCGGCCAGACGTAACGACGCTTCGTCAATCGCCAGGCTTCTGCTTCGCGACGATGATTTTGAGGTGC
>CAZNET010000510.1:0-2435 GCA_964571885.1 uncultured Pirellulales bacterium | reverse complement strand
GACGATCAGGCTACCTATGTACCGGACCAGGGAACGGATGTGCTTGGAGGAGACACGGACAGCAATTTTGATTTAACAGACGATACAAAAGGCGGCACCAAGGGTGCATTAACGGATCATGATGAAGCTTCTCTGGAAGATATTGAGGGCGATGTCAATCTTGATACGTTTGGAAGCGGTTCGGGTCTGCTGGACCTTTCCCTGCAGGCGGATGATACATCGCTTGGCGGGATCCTGGACGAGATTTATACCCCGGAAGGAGAAGAAGAGCAAGCTGAAGTGAAAGGAGGCGTTCCGGAAATGGAAGGGACGCCAAATCCTGAAGAGATGCTTTCCGCTGTTGGTCTTTCTTCGCCAGAGCCTGCTCAGGCAGCGGCTGCGGCTCCAATCGCTCTCGAACCTGAACCAACTAAAGGAACGGAACTGCTTGGTTGGACAACGCTGATCTCTCTGGTGGTCATGGTTTACACGATGGCGGTCGTATTATCTTCCGGTAACGGATCAATCCCCGGGATGTTGCGCAGTGTTAAAGGAATCGTTTTCTATCTGGTTTTGGGTTTAGCGGCATTATCCGGCGTGCTCGGTATTGTTGGATGTGTGATGAGCGGCCATGCCGGAAAAAAAAAAGACAAGAAACCTAAAACCAAAAAAGAGAAAAAAACAAAACCGAAGAAAAAAAAGAAGCAGAAACCCAAAAAAGAAAAGAAAAAGAAAAAAGAAAAGAAAAAATCATAACAATCCGCTTTTTAACGCACCATTGGAGCACAGGAAGTGATATTTTCCTGTGCTTTTTTTCTTTATCTGTTATAATATGTCCACCAGAATAAACTGAAATTAAATAAGGAATTGCTGATGAACAATAAGCCAACAATAAAAATCAGGAACTTTTTTCCGGTCTTATTAATTCTCGTAATCACTTTTTTCTTTCATATCAAAGCTGACGAAATAAGGGCTTACCAGGAACCTCAAGCTACCTCGGCAAATAATTACAGTTTTTATACATCCGGCGAAGAATGCTACCCGTTGGCCAAAAACGCTGAGGTGAAAAATGTCATCTTTTTAATCGGAGACGGGATGGGGTTGGGACAAACCAGCCTGGCCCGATTAACGGTTCTTGGTCCCGACGGCAAACTTACCATGGAACGGCTTCCTGTCATCGGATTGGTACGGACTCACTCTGCAAATAAGCTTGTTACCGATTCCGCGGCAAGCGGCACGGCGATGAGCACGGGACATAAAACAAATAACGGGATAATCAGTATGACGCCCGACAATATCCCGCTTGAAACGATCTTCAAAGCGGCCAATCGAACAGGCATGAGGACCGGACTGGTCGCGACCTCAACTATAACGCATGCAACACCGGCGGTTTTCGCTTCCCATGTTACCTCACGAAATAACCAGGCAGCTATCGCCGAACAACTGATTGACAATAAAGTAAATATCATTCTGGGCGGCGGACGACAATATTTTTTACCCGCCACACATCCGGACAGCAAACGAGAAGACGGGAAAGACGTTTTAAAAAGAGCCATCGAAAACGGATATACCTATATTAAAACCAAAGATGAACTTTTACAGGCAACCGGGCCTTATCTTCTCGGTCTGTTTCAGACCGGCCCGATGAAAACGGTCGCTCCCGAGCCTTCATTAAGTGATATGACAAAAAAGGCAATCGACCTTTTGAATAAAGAAAAGGCTGGGTTTATTTTAATGGTCGAAGGCAGTCAAATTGACTGGGCCTGTCACGCGAATGACCCAAACAGATCGATTCGACAAACATTATTATTTGATCAGGCAGTGAAAACGGCAATGGATTTTGCGGTTAACGACCAAAAAACTATAGTGATTGTTACCGCCGACCATGAAACAGGAGGATTAACCGTCTCCAACGGCGATTTATCCGGGAAAAACCTCAAACTTACGTGGTCAAGCAAACAGCACAGTGCGATGCCGGTCCCACTGTACGCATTTGGGCCAAAATCCGAGATATTCTCGGGCGTTTACGATAACACGGAAATACCTGAAAAAATCGCAAAATCACTCAAATTGAAGAGTTTTGCAGCCTATAAAGGCAGGCAATGTAAGACACATTAAAAGCTTTTAACCTCAGTTGGCATACTGATATAAATACTGTTTTTTCAATTATTATTTTTTAAGTTTATACTTGACGGATTGAACCAAATCAGGTTTATTTATACCTTTAGAGAATAGAAAAAAACATAAGCGATATATTTGCTTGGTTAAAAGGATTTGAGTCTTTTCTTGAAAGGACCGGAAAATGCAAAAAGGCAGATCTCTTATCATTATTTTAGTAATTTTCGTTGGTATTTTTCTCAACGGCTGTGTTTCCGAACAGCAATATAACGACTTAAAGATTCAAAACGATACCCAGCGGCAGCGTATTGCCGAACTCGAAAGTGAATTACAGGCCG
>CAZNET010000509.1:1238-2437 GCA_964571885.1 uncultured Pirellulales bacterium | reverse complement strand
TTCAATTTTCTGCCTTAGCCACTGGATCTGGTCGGCATTGAGTTTGCACCTGCTGCCTCTGCCGCTGCCCTCCTTGAGGCCGTCAATACCATGGCGATTGTACGCGTACACCCATTTTTGAATGGTTCTTCGGGTATAACCGAGCAGTTGGGCGATCTGAGGCGCTGTTTTGTCCATCAGGGCCAGATAGACCGCCCTGATGCGTGTGGCAACGCGAGGATCCGCTTCTCTGCGGAACATTTTTTTTAATTCATCCGTCGTGTGATACAATTCAACTTTCATAATCAGCTCCTGAAAAAATCCTTTTTAGAAGCTATTATGACATGGTTTCAAGATAGCGCAAGTCAAAAATACCCTGGCGCGCATTTTTTTATGGCCGTTGGTATAAGTTGTCACTTATATACTCCCCCCAATCCAGCACCGCCAATCGACCATATAAGTCTATGCTTATATATTTATAGACTCCACCAACAAAACCGCCCTAAGTGCCATTGGCAGATAGTGAGTCTTTCTAAATGAAATACTGGCAACACGATACCGTTTATCGAGCCCTTTATCGGTCTCAATGCTGCCTCAAACGACCAGCGACAAACGACTAAAAGACGATTAATAATCATCAGCGACGAATTTCGAACAACGATTTAATCTTGACAACATATCAAAAAATGCCTATAACCTCCATGGATTGAAAACCGGCAAAAATCCTTACCGGCCTGTTAATGAATTAGTAACCATGAAATATCACAAAATACCAGATGAAACAATAAGACGCCTGCCTATTTATCTGAGAGAATTGCTCTATCTGCGCCGCCAGGGCCGAACCAGCATCTCCAGCCAGGGCCTCTCCGAATCCCTCGGCTGCAACCCCGCCCAGATACGCCGCGATTTCTCCTACTTCGGGGCTTTCGGCACACCCGGTGTCGGTTATGATATCGCAAACATGATCAGGCACATTGAAAAAATTCTCAAGATCAACACCATGCAAAAAGCCGCCCTCATTGGGGTCGGAAATCTCGGTTCAGCCATCATCTCCTATCCTGGCTTCAGCATATATGGATTTCGGATTACCGCCGCCTTCGATAATGACCCGCAAAAGATCGGCAAAAAGATCGGCGGCATCGAAATTGAGGATATCGCCAGGATCCGGTACCTCAAAAGAAGAAAGATCAGAATTGCCATACTCGCCGTGCCCGCACAGA
>CAZNET010000509.1:0-1228 GCA_964571885.1 uncultured Pirellulales bacterium | reverse complement strand
GCAAACTGCCGAAAAACTCATAGACGCCGGCGTCCTCGGTATCTTGAATTTCTCTCCCGTTCATTTATATGTACCCAAAAAAGTCAAAATTATCACTATCGACATCGCCATGGACCTTGCTCGACTGCCTTATTATATGCCAAGCATGTAAGAAAAATTATCTCGTTTGTGAACTTGATTCTGCTTGGTGGCCCTTATCTTGCTGAAAAGCCCGCTTTTATCAGACATCTCAAAAAGAAAAACAAATCGGCTCAATTTTTTTTTTCTTAACCGCCTGATGCCGTATGCCGATACATCCTTTGTTATTGGTATTCACTTTTATGGAGCAAAAAAAATGGGTATACAAAATTGGTCCGAAGGAATTATTTTAGCTGATTTGCCTCAGGAACCCGAAATGGGCGAAGAACTCAAAACACTCACTGGCATCGTCAGAGACAGAGGCGACTGCGATGTCGTTATTGATTTTTCAAATATCGACATCATTACCTCCTCGAGCCTCTCAAAGCTCCTGCGTTTGAGAAAACTCCTCGTCGACTGCGGCCACCGCCTCATCTTTTGCAATGTTGCGGCCGCGACTCGGGGTATTTTTACTGTGACGGGTCTGGACGGGGTTTTTGAGGTTGTTGAGGATAAGTTTGTTGCGCTGGCGGGTTTGCAAATTGTTGGGTAAATTGAAATCGTTTGCAGTTAAATTGGCGATTGCTTTTTTGTTGGCTGGTGTTTGGGGGAGTTGGGGTGCTTTGTGATGGACTTATTTCGATGACAAGACCTTGTATTTATTGTAGTACCGCTATTGTCTTTTTATTTTTGCTTTTTTGTTGGCTGGTGTTTGGGGGAGTTGGGGTGCTTTGTGAGAAAATTATTTGGTTGACAGAACCGAGTGTTTTCTGCTATACTACAATGAGTTATTCTTGGTGAGCCGACTACGAAAATCGCTCGCTGAAAGCGATATTCGTAATCTGCTCGCGTGTTGAATCAGGATAGATGTATGGATCAAGAAACAATCGAGGCAATCGAGCAGATCATCGGTTATCATTTTTCGAACAAGCATTTGTTAGCGGAATCGTTTACGCACGCGTCATCGGTTGACAACCGGACCCTGAGCAATGAGCGTCTCGAATTTTTAGGTGATGCGATTTTGGGTCTGGTGATCTGCAAGTGTCTTTATCATCGGTTTGAGAATTATCTCGAGGGCGATCTGACCAAAATCAAGAGCATGCTGGTTTCC
>CAZNET010000508.1:0-2442 GCA_964571885.1 uncultured Pirellulales bacterium | reverse complement strand
AGCTCACTGCTGACGAAGATATGCCGCTGGAGGAGATCATCGAGAATATTAATTCCACACCCTTAGGAAAAGTGCTCAAAAAGGTGGCTTCTTTGCCGGAAGTGCGTCAGGAAAAAGTTCTCGGGGTTCGCCGTCAACTGACCAAAGGAGAGTATGACCTCAACGAGCGTCTTGATATCGCTCTTGAAAAAGTCCTCAACGAAATATCCGGGTAATGATAATACGTTAAAGGAGAACACGAGCAGACATTTTTGTTTGTTGAACAGGTAGTTTGTTTTTCTGCTGATATTCGAAAAGTCATTAAATGATTTCAGGAATATCTTCATCTTCCGGCTCGTCAAGATTGACGGGTTTGTAATCCGGCTGTTTGGATTTTTCCATTTCTTCGTTAAAGGCGTCTGTTACTTTCTTTTGAATATTCCTTCGGCACTGAGAATTGATCGGATGCGCGATATCCGAATGTAATTTCATTTTACCTTTTCCGTTTTTCTTTACTCGGTTGTCAGGCAGTTTGGCACCGCAATTATTGCAGTATCTGGCCCGGAGGTGATTTTTACCGCCGCATTTCTCACAATGGTCGCTCATTTTCCTCGAAGGCATGGCGACAAAATAGCCGTTTGCTCCCTGAATCACTTTGATATCTCTGATAACAAAATCATTGTCGATTGTTATGGAGCAAAAAGCCTTTAATCTGTCATCTTTATTGTCGACTAAATTGACTCTAACCTCTGTGATGTTCATTTTTACCTCTCTCAATAAGCTTACCATTTGTTGCTGTTGACAATGAAACTTTTACAGCCTACAGACTTTTGAATTTTATCCTGATACACTTTCGCGATTTTCTCCTCATGGTCGTTAAAAAGGTAAAACAATGAAGAGCCGCTTCCACTAAGAGACAAGGATTTACCGCATACAGACTCTATTTTACTTTTCAAAGCCTTCAGTTCCCCGCATACTTCCAGGGAGCTTTTCAATAGCATATTTACACACATCTTCATGATTAAATCAATTCTATTTTTTTCAAGCAAGGGTTTTATTTGGCGATGCAGTGTGTTATAGGTGTTGGGTTCATGCTTATAGTTTTCATAAACCTTTTTGGTAGAGATACTTATCTCTGGTATAACGATTAAGGCGAGAAAGTCTGGGGGCTTTTGAATTTTTTGTAATTTTTCGCCTTTTCCGGTACAAAATGATACAGCGGGCCCGAGGAAAAAGCAGACATCGCTGCCGAGTCTTTCAGCCATCCTGCTCAGCCGGTCAAATTCATTATTGAGTTCCAGCAGGCGGTTGAGACCCATAAGCGTCGCGGCCGCATCACTGCTGGCCGAGCCCAGACCGGAACCTGCCGGAATGTTTTTGGTCAGTGTGATTTTCAGATTCGCTTTTATATTATTTTCTTTGAGTATTAACGATGCTGCTTTGTAAACCAGATTATCTTTACCCTCGGGAGCCCAGAAACTGCCCTTACATATCACTTCAATCCCCGGGGAGTGTTTTTTTTCGATCAACAGTTCGTCGTAGCGATTGACTTTAGCCATGACGGTTTCGAGATCGTGGAAACCATCCGGTCTTTTGCCGGCGATCAGCAGACAAAGGTTGAGTTTGGCAGGTGCTCTGATAAGAACGCCGTTTTCCGTTTCTACAAGTTGTTCCAGGTACTGCATTTGTATCGAATCGTATTGCTTCAATTACTTAATGAACCTTTAATTTGCTCATTGACATCATAGCAGATTCCCGGTATCCTGACCATATTATTTATTCAGGAGTTTCTATGGAAACAGATCTAACAGCAAAGCCGGAAATAAAAAAGATAGCATGGTGGCATTGGCACCGCCGATTATATAATTGGGTGGTCCACTGGGCCGACACGAGATATGGCGTTCTTGCGTTGATATTGCTGGCGTTGACCGAGCCGATCTGCGTGCCGATACCGGCTGATGTGATGGTCATCGGACTATCCCTCGGAAAACCGAAGAAAGCTATTCGATACGGTCTGACCTGTGCGTTTTTTTCAGTTATCGGCGGGACCATCGCCTTTTGCCTTGGTTTGGCAATAGGCGGGGAAAATGTTGTCGCCTTTTTCGAGAAAATAAGCATCGGGCCGCTCCATTTCGGCGACAAGGCTCAATTGGCGCTTGACTATTATAAGCGATATGACTTCTGGGCGATCGCGATATCTGCTCTGACGCCTGTGCCTTACATGCTTTTTAGCTGGCTGGGGGGCATGGCGGACGTTTCACTTGTTAAATTTGCCGGTATCAGCATTATTTTTCGGGCTCTGCGGTTCGGCAGCGAAGGGTTGCTTTTTTACTTTCTTGGTGAAAAGGCCAGGAATTTAATCGAAAAATACTTTAATCTCGCGACGATTATTGTCATTATATTGTTAGCATTGGCTGTTTTTCTGATAAGAACGATCAGCCATGCGTTTTCAGGTTAGTCGAT
>CAZNET010000507.1:0-2442 GCA_964571885.1 uncultured Pirellulales bacterium | reverse complement strand
CAATACAGGCGGCATGGGCGCTTACAGTCCGGCTCCGGTTGTCACGGACAAGATGATGAATCAGATCTCCGGTGAAATTCTGGTACCGATCGTGGACAGTCTGACTCGAAGCGGATATCCGTATAAAGGCGTTCTGTATGCGGGATTGATGATCACGCCGGCCGGTCCGAGAGTGCTTGAATTCAATGTACGATTCGGCGATCCGGAAACTCAGCCCATTTTAATGCGGTATCAAAGCGACCTGCTCAAGGTGCTGCTTGCGGTCTGCGAAGGCCGACTTGACGAACTGACATTGCAATGGGATCCGAGACCCGCGGTGTGTGTTGTACTGGCATCAGGAGGGTATCCCGGCCCATACGAAAAAGGCAAGGTCATCACGGGCATAGATCAGGCTAATGAGCTTGACGATGTGGTTGTTTTCCATGCCGGCACCTCGATGAAGGACAATCAAGTCGTTACGAACGGGGGCCGGGTTCTTGGCGTCACCGCCATGGGCGATGACATTTTATCGGCTAAAAACAAGGCCTATCAGGCGGTCGATAAAATTGACTTCGACGGAAAATATTACAGGAAGGACATCGCAGATAAGGCTATCAATAAGGTTCGTAAGTAATGACAATGTTACTTTAACAGTTGATGAGTAAAAAGGGAAATCGGCTGTACATTTTTTATGGCGTTAGAAATGAAAACAAATCCTTCCGTTCATTTTAAAAAAATTATCGTATCGACCATAAAACTTTTGTTTGTTTTATCGGCCCTGGTCATTGTATTTTTTTTGATCAGCGCATCACTTGAGCGCATCACCATCGAAGAGATATCGAGAATTACCAATACGGAAATTCAGGCGAAAAACATACAATTTCATCCTAACGGTACTGTTGTCATTCATGACCTGGCGATCCGGCCGTATCAGCCGGCACATTATGATGATACCATCCTGAAAGCGGATTCACTTTATGCACGGTTCGATATTTTCAGTTTCCTTACCCTGAGTCCGCGTCTGAAGAAAATTGTTGTGGAAGATTTTGAGTTTAACGCCCAGAAGGATAAGGACAGCGGCCGGTGGAACTTGAGCACGCTGGTTTTGCGCAAAACACAGACCCACCAGAAACAACTTCCTGAAATCATTTTACGCAATGGGCAACTGGTTTACTCACAGGTTCAGCAGTCGCATGTCAATGCGATCACGCAGCTGCCGCTGGATTTCCATTTCAGCGTTTCCGATCATAACGACCGTGAGTATACGTTTTCAATCAAGACGGCCAAGCAGGAAAATTTTCCTGCCAGTGAATTATATGGAGTCTGGCAACCGGGTAGAATTGTTGTCGCGGGTGACTTTTCATCTTCCGATTTTCCCTCGCTTGAAAGGACCTGGCGTATCGGTCACATTACCGCGGATGTCCGTTATACAAACCAAGGCGATTTTACTTTTTTGGTCAATGCGCAGGATGTTTACGGAACCCGCGATAAGGAGAGGTCCGGCCGAACTGTTCAATCAAAGCAGATATCAGGTTCCAAAGTCAATTTTGCCGACGTTATAGAAACATTTTTCATACGCTGCAATCCGGCCGGATTAATCGATCTCGATATTGAAATTACCGGCAACCTCAATGCCATGAAAGAAAGCCACATAAAAGGCCGAGTGCATTGTAAAGATGTTCAAATGCAGTACTATCGCTTTCCTTATGACGTCCATCATATTACCGGCGAAGTCGATTTCAATCAAAATGGCGTTACTTTCAAAGATTTAAAAGGCAATCATGACGATGTGGAACTGACTTTCAGCGGGTGGATGAAAGATTTTGGTCCAGACTGGACCTATGACATACGGATCACCAGCGACAACATGCACCTTGATACCGACCTCTATGAAGCAATGAACGACCGTCAGCAACAATTTTGGGATGCTTTTTCACCTTCCGGAAAAGCCTCGATCGATTATCGGATCGGCCGAGGCTCTCCTGAGACAAACATCCATACACTTACCATTGAACTTCTCGGCGCAAGCGCAACATATGAATATTTTCCTTATCCACTCGAGCATTTAACCGGTCATGTTGTCATCGATAAAAACGGAATTACATTTTCGAAGGTCATGTCTCAGCAACAAAACGCTGTTATTATTATAAACGGTATGATCGGATATGCCGAAAATCGTCGCAAACATGATATTCATGTGAAGGCGGAAAATGTTTATCTGGACTCAACATTGAAAAACGCTCTTTCAAAACAGCATCAGCAACTTTTTGAGGATTTTAATGTCAAGGGCGTGATCGACGCTGAAATTGAAATCTTTTCTCTGGATCTTCCATCAAAGAAAAACGGTTTCACGGCGGACATATTTCTGAAAAACGCATCGCTTCATCCGCCTTATCTGGCCTTGCCGATCACGGGGATCTCGGCAAAGACACAGATCACCGACGAAGCCATTAAGCTCTACGA
>CAZNET010000506.1:0-2443 GCA_964571885.1 uncultured Pirellulales bacterium | reverse complement strand
AAGGTAAATTCCCGGAGCAAGGTCTCTATAATACGGCCACCGAATATTACATAGAATACACGTATGCCAACGGCGTCAAATTGATCGTCGAATCAGGGGGCTGCGGGATCAGATTCGTTGGCACCGAGGGCTGGGTCGGCAATGAAGGCTGGCGAGGCAACCTGCAGGCCAGCTCGGAGGAGATCCTCAACTCAGTGATCGGCCCGGAAGAAATCCACCTTTATACCTGCCGCAGCGGCGAGCATCGCAACTTTCTCGATTGCGTCAAGAGCAGAAAAGAACCGTATTTCCCTGCGGAGATCGGCCACCGCATGTTCACCATTCTGCATCTCGGCAATATCTCGATGCTGCTCGGCAAGAAACTCAAATGGGATCCCGAAAAAGAGATCTGTACTAATAACGACGATGCCAACCGAATGCTTTCACGGGCGGTGAGAACCCCCTGGCTTGTTTAAATCGACGGAGCAATTATGAACAATAAAATTAATTTCGCCAGCCTGTTATTAATCATTATCATGAGTGTCACTCTATTCGGTTTTGAATACGATTTCCTGCCCGGCCATGCATGGCGAATCGATCTGATCGACACAGAGATGAGTCAGTTTCGAAGAAAGCCTGGTCAATGGAAAATTGTCGGTGACGCTTTTATCGATCCGAATGACAAAGAGACACTTGCATGGAAATCCGGCGAAGGCATACTGATCAACCGCAAAGACGGCAAATCACATTACCTGATGACGAAACAGAAGTTCGGCGACATGAGACTGCATGTCGAATTCATGCTTCCTCATCATTCCAATTCCGGCATCTATTTCATGGGCAGATACGAGGTGCAGATATTTGACAGCTACGGCAAAAAAGGTGCTTATCCAGGCATGGAGTGCGGCGGCATCTATCAGCGATGGGACAAAAACAGAGAACCGAAAGGCTATGAGGGACACTCGCCAAAATACAATGCATCATTCCAACCCGGCAAATGGCAGTGTTTCGATATTGTTTTCAGAGCACCCGGGTTTGACGGGGACGGCAATAAAACCGTCAACGCCTGTTTTGAAAAAATTGTTCACAATGGATACCTTGTTCACGAGAATGTCGAAGTGACCGGCCCGACCGGAGCGGCAATGACCAACAGTGAGAAACCGACAGGCCCTTTGCGTATCCAGGGCGACCACGGGCCTATCGCTTATCGCAATATCCGGATATACCCGGCGAACAGTTCACCCTTTTTCGCGATGGATACCGGGACGGGCAAAAGTAGATTAAGCGCGGAAAAACAGGTCGAAATGCTCAAAGACTTAGACTACGAAGGTATCGGTTTTGACGATTCGCTCGAAAAGCTGCCCGAAATGATCAGGCAGCTCGATAAGCATAACCTGCGATTGTTCAATATATTTATCAAGATTAACATCGACAAAGACCCGGACTATTATATCTCAATGCTCGAAGATACCTTCAAAATGCTCAAAGGACGTGATGCGTATATCTGGATCTCCATGACATCGAAACAAATAAAGCCGTCCGACCCCGTCGGCGACCGGCGAGCCATCGCCGTATTAAACGCCTTGGCCGATCCGGCGGAGGAAAACGACCTGAAGATCGCGCTGTATCCTCATTATCTATTTTGGCTGGAAACGATTGAAGATGCGGTCAGGCTCGCTGAAAAAATCGACTGCCCCGCCGTCGGTGTGACATTTAATCTATGTCACTGGCTGGCGGTGACGCCTCCGGAACAGGAAGACATTCTAAAAGAGACCTTAATAAAAGCAAAGCCGTATCTTTACCTGGTTACGATCAACGGCGCAACGAACAATAAAGGCTGGAACAATCTCATCCAGACACTCGACAAAGGAACATTCGACAATTTCAAACTACTGAAAATCCTGAAAGAGAATGGCTATCACGGACCTATCGGCCTTCAGGGCTACGGCATCAAAGGTAATCCCAGAAATAACCTCAGAGATTCCATGGCCGCTTGGAAAAAACTACAAGAAAAGCTTCAATAACCAAATCCTTTATTGGGTTGGCCGATATATAGTCAAAATTGGCTTTGATTGGGTTTGAATTGGCTTTGTATTTACTATACGGTCCACTTCAGAATTTATATATTCTTTTGTTTTTAAAGAGCTTATGTTTAATTTCTTATCTTAAAATTGGATTTGTTTTGCAAAAAAACACTTTTTATTCGCGCTGGCCGGAGACAAAATTTGGAGATCCAATCTGCAACGCAGAAAATTGAATATTTCATCCTCCAAGCCAAAGGTAGCTGAGCTGAACGTTTCGGAATCAGAATTTGACTTAAAATTATTGTTTTTGGGTTGATTATCATGGTTTTCTCAAAATTCTCAATATTTTCATATTTTGTTATTGTAAAATATTAAATTATTTGTTAGATGTCAAGAATATAATAAATATTATTTAAACATTTTTAAGAGGGTGTAAATTT
>CAZNET010000505.1:0-2445 GCA_964571885.1 uncultured Pirellulales bacterium | reverse complement strand
TCGGAGCTGACAAAGGCGAAGGGGCGGGATACAAATTTTTCAACGCTGCGGAAAAAGCCATCAAATACTGTATGTTCGACTGTGAGGAATGCGGTGATTGTTATCTTCCGGAGAATTTCGGTTTATGTTCGATCGGCGAGTGTGAAAAAGGAATCGCCAATGCACCGTGCGGCGACTCGACCGCGGATGGACATTGCGGCAACAACACCGAACGTATCTGCGTTGGCGAGTTGATCTATGAAGCCGCAGCGGCTGAAAAAGATGGACTGAAAAAACTAAAAAAGACGATAAATAAACCAAGAAACCCGGCATTGAAGCACACTTCTTCAATTGCGAATTATCTTTTTAACAGGGACCACACGATGAAAAATACGTTGATTCAGATAGGCGAATCGGTTCACGCTTCCATACCGAAGACCGGGCAGATCATGAAGCAGCTTGCCGATCTCGGGCCGGAAGCTTATACGAAAGAATCACCGGAACTCAATTATATCAAAGCGCTGATCGAATCGCAGGCCGACGAAGAAGCCGATTATATCGAGGTCAACCTTGACGCGTTCGGCGAGGATGATCCGCAAACGGCGGTAGATATGATGGTCGAATATGTCAAACTGGTTCGCCAATGGGGCAACGGCGTGCCGATCTGCATTGACAGCAGTGATGACAATGTCCTGAAGGCCGGCCTGGCCGAATGGTACAATACCGACCAACCGGTCAAACAACCCCTGATCAATTCGATCAAAGATCATACGATGGAAGAGATGCTGCCCTTGAAAAAACAGTATGACTATGCGTTCATCGGCCTTCTGGTCAGCGAAGAAAAGGCCCAGGGACCGGGCAATGTGCATTCGGTGGACGAATTATATGCACTGGCGAAAAAAATATTTGACCGGGCGTTCCATCATTACGGCTTCAAGACCGACGAGATCTATTTCGATACAACCGTTTTTCCCCTGGCGATCGATATGCCGATGGAACCGGGCGTACCGGGTTTTACCTACCGCGCATTCGAAACGATCAAAAAAATCAAAAACGATCCCGAGATGAAAGGCGTTCACTGTTCATTGGGTGTCAGCAACGCGGTTCGTGACCTTCCGGGCAGGAGGATCGGGGTCTGCAGGGCCTACGTCGCAAAAGCCATGGAATACGGCATGGACGCGGCCATCGTCAATACCGCTCATCATTACGGCATGGTCGAGCCGGATCCGGAACTGGTCAAACTGGTCGAAACTTACGCCAACCTGGATGGATCGAGTGAAAAACTCAATGAAGCAATGATGCTCATGGGCAAATTCTGTCAGGAAAACAGAAAACCCGCTTGATTATTTAATCGAAATGCCGCACACTCTTATCGACGGAACGAAACATGGAGTTGCGCAAAGACAATCAGTTAAAACGAATTAACTGCATCGGCTACTTCACCGGCAGTCTGCTTCAGGTATTGGCTGTTATTTTACTTATCCCGCTTGTCATCGTGGCGATTTACTGGGGAAAATACGGTGACGGCTTCAGAACAATTGCAGCGTTTATTGTGCCCGCCATGCTGAGTTTTTTCGTCGGCTTATTCCTGCAAAAAAGATGTAAAAGAAGTATTCCCGATCTTACCGGTTCGATGCTGCTTTGCGCGATAAGCTGGCTTGCGTTTTCAGCCGTTGGTGCCCTGCCGTTCGTTATCGGTATCGACGCCGGTTATCTCGACGGCTATTTCGAGGCGATGAGCGGTTTCACCACGACCGGCATCACGGTTTTCGATTCGCTGGAAACCCTGCCGAGGAGTATTTTATTCTGGCGGTCGCTGACCCAGTGGATCGGCGGCATTGGAATCCTGTCATTTTTCCTGGTCGTGACTTATCGAGGCAGCGGTGCTCATCATATTTTCGGCGCCGAAAGTCACAAAATCAGCTCGGGACGACCCGCGCCGGGACTGTTCAATACCGTTAAGATCCTCTGGACAGTGTACGGACTTTTTACTTTTGCCGCGTTCGCCGTGTTAACCATCGAAGGAATGCCGGTATTCGATTCGATATGTCACTCGTTCACCGCGCTATCAACCGGGGGATTTTCACCCTATGACGCCAGTATCGACTATTACCGTCAATCGGGACATCCCAACTATATGCTGATCGAATATACCCTGACCTTTTTCATGCTGCTGGGCGGAATTAACTTCCTGGTTCACTATCGTGTTTTGAAAAGAGATTTCAAGGCGCTATGGGACAACCTGGAAATACGATACTGGTGGCGGCTGATTTTGGTCTTCACCGCGATCATTATTGTCGATCATATGCTTCAGGCCGGAACATTTCGGGGCCTTGTCACCGGTGACATGACATTCAGCCTTTCAAAGATCGAAGAAACGTTCCGCTACACAATCTTTCAGGTCATATCCATTTTAACCACGACCGGTTTCGGGACAAAAGATATCGGTTCGCCGTTCTTCGGGGC
>CAZNET010000504.1:0-2466 GCA_964571885.1 uncultured Pirellulales bacterium | reverse complement strand
GCCTCATGGCATTGCTCATATACTCAAGCAAAACATCATTGCTAAGGATGATGTACAATACTGCAAAGAAAAAAGAGTAACCATTATGCAAAGAAACAATCTTGGAAAATATGGTAAGGCGCCTTTCGGTGTCGTAGTGGTACATGGCGGGCCGGGCGCTGGCGGGGAGATGGCTGAGGTAGGGGCCGAGATCGCTTGTGAATTCGGCGTCTTAGAGCCGATCCAGACAGCTGCGTCGGTTCAAGGACAGGTCGAAGAATTAAAAGAAGTGTTGTTAAACAACGCCGATGTCCCTGTTACCTTGATCGGTTTTTCGTGGGGTGTTTGGCTCAGCTCACTTGTCGCGGCAAAGTTTCCTGAGCTTGTGAAAAAACTGATCCTGATCGGCAGCGGTCCTTTCGAGGCGAAATATGTCCGGGAAATTGGAGAAACAAGACTGAATCGGCTAAGTGACACTCTGAAAAAAGAACTTGAAAATGTTTTTGAGCGGTTAAAAGATCCCAAGGCCAAAAATAGCAGCGCCGATTTGTTGCGTTTAGGTGGGCTTATTTCAAAAGCCGATGCTTACGATTTGATAGAGGATCGAAATGAAATATCTGAAATATTTGATTTAAATGTGGATATCTATCGCCGTGTCTGGCCGCAGGCTGATCAAATGAGAAAATCCGGCGAACTCATGGAACAGGTAAAACGGATTCAATGTCCGGTGGTCGCGATTCACGGCGACCATGATCCGCACCCGGCAGAGGGTGTTAAAAAACCATTGACCGCCGCCCTGAAAACCTTTAAATTCATCTTGTTAGAAAACTGCGGCCACAAGCCCTGGATCGAAAAACAGGCAAAAGAAAAATTTTACCGAATCCTGAAAGAGCAGTTGCTCAATTCTGATTAAGCTAAAAGCTACTTGATCAGTTTGACGACGTCTTTGAATTTTGGGTGGTCGGCGGTTTGCATCAGTTCGAACAGGACCATTTCGGTGGAGGCGATATCGATACCCTCGTGGAACATTTTTTCGATGGCTAAATCTTTGTTTTCTTTTGTCCGCGATGAAACGGCATCGGATATAACGGTGACATGCATATTCTTTTGCTTCGATTCCATCGCGGTCTGATAAATGCAGACATGGGCCTCGATGCCGCAGAGGATGATCTGCCGGCGGTTCAAAGCGGCGCACTCATCATTGAAACGATTATCGCCCCAACTGCTGAAACAGGATTTTTCGATCGGCGTGTGGTCGGTCAGCAGGTTCGCGATCTGCGGGACGGTTCTGCCCAGGGCTTTGGGGATCTGCTCGCACCAGAGAATGGGGATGCCCAATATCTTAAAGACCTTGATAAGGATCTGGATATTTCTGAACAGCATTTCGCTGTCGTGCATTAACGTCGCTAATTTGCCCTGCACATCGACGATGACCAGGCAGCATTTATCGCTATTCAATTTCATTTATTATTCCTTGGTTTCGACAATCTCGATCACAAGATAAAACGGTTTTTCGCCGGCGGTTCCGGCAGATTGCTTTTTATCTGTTTTTCGAGCGGACGTCAAGACTGGATTCGGTGTATCTGTCAGATCGCTGATATCGATTTTTGTGCCGGGCTGCACATATCGCGGTATCGTTTGGTTCAGTGTATTCAAGGCCGCGATCTGATTCGCAGCATCGAAGGATTTTTCGATGTCTTTTTGAGAAAGAATCGTAACAATCTGCTCGGGTTGTACATCGTCGAGCAGGGCGGACCGTTCTTTGTCGATGTCCTGCATGACAAGCGTTGCGTCTGTTAATTTCGGCCAGACGGTATTAAGCCCGGTCATCAGCAGGTCAATATCCTTAACGTCACAGCTTAAAACACATACATTTTTGTCCCGCCCAACCGATAGGTGCCAGTTGTTACTGATATCAAGCTGCTCGATCGTTTTATTGACAAATGATGTCACCGCATTTGGATTTAACGTAGCAAGCTGTAATTTCAGATTGGCTCGATAGTTTGCCGGCGATATTGATGGCACGATCGTGATGTCCTGCGGCAGATCGGCGGAACGTGAAGCGACGATGGTTTCGGGCTCGACAATCTTTTCAGGTTGATCTTGCATCGTCGGCAAAGCGGATTCTTCTGCCTTATCCCAGTTAGCGATAGGATTTGCGATCGGTTGGTCCACAGCCGGATTAAGAATCGTATAGACGATGGCTCCCAGAGCCCCCAGTAAAACCACGGCGGCGGCAACAGCGGTTACTTTACGCAAAAAAAGCTGCACGCGGCCTTTGCGGTGTTCGTGAATCTCGGATTCATGGCCGAGAAGACTTCGGCGTTCCAGCATCGCCTGGATTTCTTCCGTCATACCGTCAGGAGCCTTGTCGATCGGAAGAGAATTTATAATCTGTCTGGTTTGTCTCAATTCTTCCAGCCGTTTAACGAGGCTCTCATCATTGGCCAGCATCCGTTTGGCTTCGACCAACTGTCTCGGTGACAA
>CAZNET010000503.1:0-2469 GCA_964571885.1 uncultured Pirellulales bacterium | reverse complement strand
ATCGGTACGGTTATGACTTTACTTTCTCCCGAATTTATGGAAACAGGCTTTAATGTGCCGTGTTGAATGATACCGCCGTCTTCTGTTAGGGACCATAACCAGTCAAATTCATTAAGATCGGTGAAGTAATATTTATTGGTGACCTTGATTTTGCCTTGCAGCAGGTTGACCGGTTCGAAGGCAGCAAACTGATGGACTTTTTCAACCTCCCATAGCTTTGGTTTAACGATTCTGTCCGAGCCGACGAGACCGTTGGTAGAGCCCCCGTCAAGATATCGCTTGCCGTTTTTATCGATATGATAGATCGTGTGATCCGCCCATTGCCATATACAGCCGCCGATCGTGTTCTTATATTTTTCAAAGGTGTTCCAGTATTCCTTTATATTTCCTCTGTTGCCCCAGGGAGAATATTCGCAGGGCATTAATGGTTTTTGATAGCCCATCTCACCGTATGAAATAACTTCCTGCAGCGACGGGTACATCGGAGTCGCCAGGTCGGTAACCGGGTGCATCATGTCGCGTTTTGCAAAATACGTAAAAGGTCTGGTCGGATCTGCTGTTCTGGCGTAAGCGCCGCAAATATCATAATTCGGCCCCATCCCCGCTTCGTTGCCGATCGACCACATAATGATCGACGGATGATTTTTATCTCTTTCGATCATACTGATCGTGCGGTCTAGGACCGCCGGCAGCCACTCGGGCATGGAATGAGCGAATGTGTATTTGTGGCCGCAGGTCTCGAGATTTCCCTCGTCGATCACATACAAACCATACTGATCGCACAAGTGATACCACTTCGGGTCGCTGGGGTAGTGACTCGTTCTGACCGTATTGATATTAAACTGCTTCATCAGTTTAACGTCTTTTACCATCGAATCATACGAAACCGCATATCCTTCTTCCGGATCATGCTCGTGGCGGTTGACGCCTTTGATGTAGATCGGAACGCCATTTACGAACAGTCGGCTGTCCTTTATCTCAACTTTTCTAAATCCAAAATAGGATTGTGCAACATCTTTAATAGTACCGTTTTCATCTTTCAGTACGATAATCACCTGATAAAGATAAGGTTTTTCCGCGGACCATTTGTTCGGATTCAATACCATTGTTTCCATTTCAAAAATATTTTCCCTGCCGTCGGGCTGGTTGTCGGACCAGTGTGTTAACGGCACCCGGGTTGTCATCAAAGGGGCTGGGCCGACTATTTGCTTGTCTGCGTCATAAAGATAAACTTCAACCGAATGGCCGTTTATTTTGAATTCGACATAATTGCGTATCCGGGCAGTGACTTTTAACGAAGCATCCCGGTAGTTTTCATCCAGATCACAGCGGATAAAGAAGTCGCGTATATGAATATTCGGAGCCGAGAACAGATAGACATCGCGAAAGATGCCGCTGAACCGCCACATGTCCTGATCTTCGAGATAGCTGCCGTCCGACCAGCGGTACACCTCGACCGACAGGTCGTTTTTGCCGTCAATCAGATGGTCGGTAATATTGAATTCTGCGGGTGTTCTGCTCCCCTCACTGTAGCCGACCTTTTCTCCATTGACCCATAAATAGAACGCGCTTCTGACACCATCGAAGTGAATAAAAACCTGCCTGCCTTGCCAATTATCCGGTAGGCTGAATTTTCGTTTGTAGCTGCCGACCGGATTGAACTCGGTAGGTACTTGGGGGACTTCGATTTCATGGGGCTGATGCAGACGCGAGGCGTGGTTTTCCGATAAAAAAATCCGCTTATCATATCCCTTCATGTCCCAGTTGCTTGGCACGGTGATGTTGTCCCAGTCGGAAACGCCATAATCGGTTTTGAAAAAGTCCTTTGGACGCCGTTCCGGATTTTTTGACCAGTGAAATTTCCACAAGCCGTTCAGCAATTTATAATATGGCGAGCTTTCCATATTTCCCTGTAAGGCGGTTTCGATATCGGGATAGGGAATCGTCGTGCAGTGAGCCGGAGCGGTATTGACATTTACTATCTCGGGATTATTCCATTCTTCGGCAGCCGAAAAAGCATTAATCGAAAAAATAATAACTGACAAATAAATGCTTATCGATTTGACGTGCTGGTTGAAATTTTTATCTTTGATAGTCAGGGTCATACACAAACCTTCCATAAATGAGTAAATACTGAAATTATTCAAATACTCCTTGCTTTTTCTGTAAGCACCTGACCGATTTTATCATAATATATTATGATAAAAGTATCAATAATGAAATCGGGGTATTTATGATTTTAAGTGTGATCAGATTTAGTTAAAACAATCATATCTTTTATTGCGACGAGCATGCTGAATATCTATAATTGAAGTCGTTTGAACAATCAAGCATAGAACATCTCCGGTGTTCATTGATATTTGAGGATTAGTTATGCATAAACACGAGGCTGACCATTATGACAGAGCGTTTGCGGTCGGCATCGGTCTGAATGTTGTTTTTGTCACTATCGAAATCATATTCGGTCTT
>CAZNET010000502.1:0-2480 GCA_964571885.1 uncultured Pirellulales bacterium | reverse complement strand
CCCGGATTTTCAGGGCCGATTACCCTTCTGGTATAAGAGCTTGCATGCAGGCGGATACCGCAATCCTGCTGGATATCGGAGCTGTCCTGCGGATAAAGTGTTTCAAAGGAGGTCGGAAATTCATAGTCTATCCCTCTTCCAAGGTTATCCACGAAAAGTTCCGTATAGGTGGTGACAGGATCGCCGACCAGCGACAGAGCGGGCAGCAATTTTAAATTCGGATTAAGGTTGATAAAATAGGTGTGTGTATCGATATTTGTCGGCAGCCAGTCGGTTTTGTGAGCCATCGCCCTTAAATAGGTTGTCGAACTGATTGTAATCGGCCCGCTGTAGACCGTTCCGTGCGTTGGGGTGGGTTCTGTTCCATCGGTGGTATATCGAATTTCAGCACCCGGCGTGTCGCAGGTGATCGCCAGATCAAAGCCGGAATCATAATAGCCGCGTTTGGTGCTGAATTTCGTATCTTCCACCAGGCCGATCAGCGGATACAGATTCGCCGAGCCGGGAGTTGCGGTTCCGAAATAACTGACGGTACCGGGATCGAAATCTATCAATCCGTAGGAATAATCCGCTCTCTGTTCAGGATAACCGTCCATATCATCGTTGGAAACATATTCGTGAGCAACGGTCAGGCCGTCGGGGTTCACCAGGGCCAGATAGTCGCCGGTTTTATCGAGACCGAAATTTGTATGATAATATCCGCTTGGATCGAGGAACGGATAATTGGCATCATCCCGCTCGGATGCGAAAATAATAAGATAGCCGTTGGCACTTATCGAAACGCCGGCGGGAATCTTCCACATCTCTTCAAGGTCCGGATCGTCGGTCAGATACCAGCCCTGTAAATCGACAGTCGAGGCCGTTGGATTGTAAAGTTCGAGCCAGTCGGGGTATCTGAGTCTGTCACCGGCCTCGTATGTGGTAGCCAGCGTAGAGGCATTGCTCGCCATGAACTCATTGATCAGAACCGATGTCGACGGCGCTACGGTGTAGGTATCGCTAATGTTTGTTACCTGATTATAGTTTACCTGAACATTAATCGGGTTCGGCCGGACCCAGCCGGTGACCGCCTTGAACGAAACCGTATGAGATCCCACGGACAATAAACTTACAACTTCATTGCTGTCGTGCCACACGCCGCCATCCACTTGCCATTGCGCTCCATCGGCGACCGCCTGGGACGGATTGATCATTACGTTTAAAGAGCCGGTGTATTGGGCATATGTCCCTGTCGTGTTGGTTGTCTGATTGTAATTGACCTGAATGATCTGATCGGCCGGTTCGAGCCAGCCGGGAATGTCTTCTTTGTATTCTATCGTGTGCTGACCGACGGCTAAACCTGTTTCGGTGTAACCGCTTTGTCGCCAACTGCCGCCGGCAACGCGCCACTGAGCACCGGCGTCTCTGGCGCCCTGCGGTTCGATCGTGACATTCAATGAGCCGGTATACTCGGTGTAAGTGCCGCCGGCAACGGTTGTTTCATTATTGTTGATCTGAACCTGCTGACTGACAGGTTTGATCCAGCCGCTGACGTTATTAAAATCGACGGTGTACTGGCCGACAAGAAGGCCGCTGATAATGTCACCGCTGTTCTGCCATTGACCGCCGTTCAGACGCCATTTCGCTCCGTCTGTCACGGCCTGAGCGGGTGAAATATTGACCTGAAGAGAACCTTTTTGATGGTTTTCAAGCCAGTTGGCGCCCAGAACGGCAAAATCCAGCATGTCCACGCTGTTATCATCATATAAATCCGCACAATCTGGCGAGTCACATCCGCCAATGTCAAGCCATTGATCCGTGAATATCCTGAGATCGTTATAATCAACGATGCAGTCACCATCCAGGTCACCTTCAACACATATTTCATCGACCGCCGGTGCGAACGCCGCCACTGAATGGGTTTCCCTGTTCATTGACTCGTCAAAAGACCAGCTCATTGTTTTCTGGCCGCTTGTTGCTGCAAGTTTTGTACCACCTGCCCCTGAAAAACCTGTAGAGCTTTCCTGTTTTTCCCATCGTTCAACCATATCAGGCGATGTTGTAGTTAACGAACTTGGACTTCCCAGACTGACCACATCAACGATCCATGCGCCGTTGGTCAGCGTGGTAATATTTGTTGAAATAGAAGATTTGTTTGTATTGCTGTTTGTAGCTGCCGCTTCCGCAGGTTGCTGTGCGACATTTGATAGCGAAATAGCACCGCCGCTGATTCCCGAAACATTGCCGTTATAAGATACGGTTACTGGATAGGTTCCTGATTCAGGCAAATCCGCTTCAAGTAAATAGTAAAGTTCCGATTTGTTATACCAGCCGGCGTATATTTGTGCGGTTGTTCCGCTGACTAAGTCAAGTTGGATTCCATTGTATGTGATGCTGCTGATGTTAAGATCACCGCTGCCGCCGTCTTCAGCGGATACCCCCACCACAAGGAGCCGATTATTTCCGCCGCCGATGGTGTGAGACCAGCTTAGTGATGAATT
>CAZNET010000501.1:0-2496 GCA_964571885.1 uncultured Pirellulales bacterium | reverse complement strand
AATGGGACACCTGTCTTTCAGAAATAATTGAAAGCAAAAACCTTTATGCGATCGGCACGACTTTTCCCCAGTGGCAATTGGGCAAATATCATAACTTCCCTAATCCGGTCTTTTGCCTGTTTGATACTGAAAAATTCAGGGAGATCAAAGCTTCTTGGTCGCCTTATTCGAAAAATAAAATGGTTAATTTTTACCATCAGGTCAGACGTATACTTTTAAGGCTTGGTATCTTCATCGACCGAACAAAATATCAAAAACACCCTTGGATCAAAAAAATATTCCAACAATGGGAACAGATCATCGGCCTCTGCAGTAACGATACCGGCTATAAGATCGCCAGAAAAGCAAAGCAAAATCATCTGCCTTCGGTATCATTCGATGTTTATGTGCCGGATCGAAAATTCAAGGCATCCCACCCTGAAGCCATGGTCAATCTGGCAGAGCATTTTGAGTTATATCACTATGACGAAATGCCTATCGTGACACACCGGTATTCTACCCGTTCCAGGGTCTGGCAGACACCAAGAGGACATGACCACGACTTCTGGATGGAAAATATTGACCAATACGAAAAGATACTGACTTCAAACAGTCAAAAGGTTACCCGTTGAAAATATTCAAAAAAATCCTCAATATAATCATTCTTATAGCCTGTGTCGGCTATATCATCCACTTTTTCTGGACAAACAGAGATTCGATCGAGGTGGCCTTTCAAATGGGTCCGACACTTTTCGTATCCCTGCTCGCTACGGTCATTGTTTATTATATCTCAACCGCTTACCGGTTCCTGATCATCGTTCGCAAATGCAGCGGACAGGCACTTGGTTTTTATGCATGGTTTAAGGTATTTATTCTCGGCAGGTTCCTCAATCTTTTCGTCCCCCAGGCCGGCAATGTTTACCGGGCCATGAAACTTAAAACCGATCACAACATTTCCATCACACGCTACATCGCCAGTTTTTCTTCCTTTGCATGGATGGATACTACCTTTAATCTTTTTTGTGCCTCGATCATTATATTAATATTAAATCCCGGCCTGAAGATCGAAAATATTATCGCATGGCAAATCATGGCCGTTTTCACCGTTATTCTCATTCTGGCCCCGATCATCGCCGAGCGGATACTCCGCAGGATGCGATTCAAAAATCGATGGCTCAACTGGCTAAGCACCAAGCTCTCGGAGGTGCTGACCGTCACCCTCGCGAATCTTAAAGACCCGAAATTCTTGTTCGATGTCATCGCCCTTGGAATTTTCGTTCTGATCGTCACCGCCGGTTTTTTTTATCTTTCGTTCTACAGCTTCGATATCCACATGGACCTGCCGACACTGTCGGTCTTTTATGCGTTATTCAAACTTGGCTCGATTGTCAATATCACGCCCGGCAATATCGGTGTCCAGGAAGTCGCCTACGGCTTTCTCGCCGACAGTCTCGGTATCGGTATGGCTAAAGGCATCCTCGTCGCTCTGTTCATCCGTGTCTTCGGAACCGCCATCGGAATGCTCCTCACCGTCACGACCGCTGGAAATGACCTCCTCGAAGCGATTAGAAATAAAAAATAATTACTTTACAGCCTCGACTCGTAAGCAGGGTTCGTTTTCTTTATGATAATCCTGAGGATCACAGTTTCTTATATCCTCATAACCGGCTTTTTCGAGAAATTTCTTCATTCTCGGAAAGTTATAACCAAAGTAATGAACATCCCCACGGAATCTTTGCTGTCCAAAAATATTATCTAACCTGTCTTCATTACCATTAAGGTATTCCTTGACCTCACTATCAAAATCGGGACATTCAATAATAAGTTGTCCGCCTTTTCTTAAAATTCTATGCCACTCTTTCAATGCTTTAGGAAAAATATTTCTAGGTAAATGTTCTACAACATGGTAGAGCTCAATTCTTTGCACCGAATCGTTTTCAAACGGAAGCTCTCTAATATCGCTTACCAAATCCGTTGCTTTGGTTTCTCTGTGATCGATATTAATAAAACCATCCAAATGCTTATCACCGCAACCAAGATGCAATTTTATTGGCTTGTCTCCAATGTCCAATTTACTTATATCACATTTACTTTTACTGATTTTGTAATTATCAATTTCAATCGCATCGATATGTTTTAGAATGAAGTATCTTTCGCTAAACCAGTTATAGTATTTATTTAGATCAATTTTAAGAAAACGCTTACAAAACTGATTGATTTTTGAAGCTATTTTCATAAACATTCTTGTACTTCTCCAAATAGTGTATTCTATTCTAATTATATATAGTTTTTTACTAAAGTCACGGAAATTTATTAAAAAAGAGGTATGACTTTCGCCATACCTCACAAAGTGATTCTATACGACATTCGAATATTTATCAAGCATATTTCTTTTTTCGCATAGCAAAATAACCGCCAAAAATCAATAGTGTAATCGTGCCGGGTTCGGGAATTTGCCTTATTTCATCAACGGTTAAGGCATGATTATAGACTCTGACATCGTCAATTGCTCCATAA
>CAZNET010000500.1:0-2508 GCA_964571885.1 uncultured Pirellulales bacterium | reverse complement strand
AAACGGCACCTTCGCCAACCCCTACAAATTCACCGGCCAGTGGTACGACGAGGAAATCGAACAATACTACCTGAGAGCCAGAATGGTAGCCTGTCCCGAGCGAAGCCGAGGGAACACCAGATTAATGAGATTCACAGGCTACGACCTGGTCAGAGGCGGTTTTAAAGAGCCGATGATATTGCGTAGGTATTTGTATTGCCTTAACGATGGAAACAGGAACTATATCATAACAGCAGGTTCTTAATGAAGTAGTCGTTGCCTAAAAACAAATGGATTAGAATTTCCAAGCTTTAAGGCAAATTGCGCAAGACTCTTAGTGTTATTCATTTGACGCACTCATTATCTTTTCGATATATAGGCTCTACATATCCACGATTATTTTAATTTTAAGCGGCATTGATCTTATTGGAGAAGAAAACAGTGGCACAAAAAAAAACAACTTATCTCTTAAAAAAAACAGTTACCGTTATAAATTATTCTTGACATTTCTTGTCGATAGAAATAGACTTTGAGTTGATGTAGTTGTTTGTTTTTGGTTGGATAAGCAGATCGGAAGGCTTTAGTTTACATCCCACATTTTGTATCTACATTTAATAGTCATTTATAGTGACATTTAGATGAGCCTAACAGGTTTTTAGTTGTCCCATGTTAAGGCATGACAATTTCATATAAACACGTCAAACTTATGGAATATGTGTGTTATAACTTATTAAATCTGTTATCGAAGGGAGGCATAAAATGGATCGTATATCGATTATATATGGTTTTCCGTAGAGTTTTTCGACACTACCCATAGGAGGAATAAGGTCTTCACATTTATCATTATCATAGGAGATATATCATGTACAGAAAGCGAACCTTTATAATTCCGATAATGCTCATTTTTGGGCTTTTTAACACATCTTTCGGCGATTTAATCGCCCACTGGCAATTTAATGAAACTTCCGGTGTCACCGCTTCGGATTCATCCGGTAACGGTCATACCGGAACACTGACAAACGGAGCGGCCTTCACATCGGGTTACTGCGACAATGCGGTCAGTGTGGACGGCGGCAACGACTACGTTGATTGCGGCAGTTTCGATGTGACCGGCGGCGACGGACATATCACTATTTGCGCCTGGATTAAGGCGGATAACTTTGATGACTCCGACGCCCGTATTATTTCAAAGGCGACCGGCACCGCTGAAGACGATCATTACTGGATGCTCAGTACCTACAGCAGCGGCAGGATCAGATTCCGTCTTAAAACAAGCGGTTCTACAGAGACCCTGATTTCAAACAGTAATGTAATCACCGCAGGCGATTGGTATCATGTTGCGGTCACCTGGGACGGCAGCACCATGCGTACCTGGGTCGATGCCGTCGATGTCGGAAACACAGGTAAAGGCGGCGCATTAAGCACTAACAGCAGTGTCGATGTTACTGTAGGATGCAATCCGGATAACACCAATTACTATGACGGTTTAATCGATGATGTTCGGATCTATAATACCGCGTTATCGCAAAGCGAACTTCAAACCGTTATGAACTGCGGTACTGGCCCTACCCCTCCGGGACAGGCTTCGAATCCCTCGCCGTCTAACGGAGCGACCAGCCAGAGCGTTGACGTCGATCTTAGCTGGACGGCCGGATCCGGAGCTGATTCGCATGATGTGTACTTTGGAACATCCAGTCCGGGTACCTTCCAGGGCAACCAGACATCGACAACCTTCGATCCCGGTACATTAGCCAACGATACGACCTACTACTGGCGTATTGACTCGGTTAATACAGCAGGTACAACAACCGGTAATGTCTGGAGTTTCACAACAGAATCAGCCGCTCCGCCTATGCCTGGACAAGCGTCGAATCCGTCGCCTTCAAATAGTGCAACGGATGTCAGTACCGCGGTGACATTAAGCTGGACGGAAGGAACAGACGCTGCCAGTTATGATGTGTACTTCGGTACATCAAGTCCCGGAACCTTCCAGGGCAATCAGACAGAAACCACTTATGATCCGGGGACATTAGCCAACGATACGACCTACTATTGGCGTATCGACTCGGTCAATACGACCGGAACAACAACAGGAATCGTCTGGAGTTTCACAACCGAAATCGGCGGTACCGGCGGTGGACCGACCGATTGTCAGGCATGGTATCTGCTTGATGAGTCAAGCGGCACAACAGCTTCCGACACAAGTGGCAACGGTAACGATGGCACCTTATCGGGAGGACCTGTCTGGCAGCCAAGCGGCGGTTATATTAACGGTGCTTTGGAATTTGATGGTTCCGATGATATGGTCCAAATCGCTGTGCAAAGTTCAGGCGGTTTCTGTCACGACAGCTTTACCGCACGTTCGGTAACCATGTGGATCAAGACCGATACAACAAGCGGTACTCAACTTCTCTATGAAGAGGGCGGCAGTACCGGTATGGGTATTCGACTTAATGGCTCCAATGTTGAGGCGCTCGCGGAAAACAGTGGCAGCGGTAATCTTGTTTCGACCGCGTTCGGCAGCTCCGG